>DZAQ01000006.1 GCA_022729615.1 Sulfurovum sp. | reverse complement strand
TTAAGGGAACTTCTAAAAACACGGATTGCTTCACTTTGTCCCCACTTTTTGGGATCTCCATGAGGGAGTTTAACTCTTGCTCCAGAGTCTATTTTCACCCAGAAGTTTGCTGTTGCGTTTGAAAAGCAGATGCATCTCATGGAGGATGTCCTTGAGGATGCCGATAGTGTCGATGGCAAAGGGTCCCTTGTTGAGCATGACGCACTCTGCTCGTCCGGAGATGGCGGCGTCGCTTATCTCGGCTCTGCTGGGGAGATTGTTTTTCATTTGGCTCTCAAGCACTTGCGTCGCCCAGATGACCGGGATATGCGCCGCGTTGCAGATATCGAGGAGCTCCTCTTGGATAGCTGCCATGTGTGTGAAGCCTACCTCGATAGCGAGGTCTCCTCTAGCGATCATTACGCCGCTTTTTTCGCATTCGAGGAGCGCTTCGAGGATTTGAGGCATATTGGTAACAGCTCGTTTGGTCTCTATCTTTGTGATGATGCCTATATCACTGCGTCCTTGGGCGATCAGGAGTTTTTGGATATCTTGGACATCATCGCTGCACTGACAAAAAGAGATGCTTAGATCATCGGCAAAATTGATGACGGAGAGGAGATTTTCTCGATCAGTCGGTGTCAATGCGGGAGTATTGATGTGTGAATCTGGGAAATTGATCCCTTTCTCCTCTTTGAGCGCTGTCCCGCTCGCTTTGGCGTTGGTCACTTCGCAAAGTATCTCTTTGCTCCCTATCGACACGACTTTGAGCCCGATTTTGCCGTCATCGATGAAGACTTTATCATCAATCGCTACAAATGAGGCGATATTTTGAAAACTACAACTGATCGTAGCGGGCTGCAGTATCCTGCCCGCAGGATCGAGTACGGCGGCATGACCCTCTTTGGACTCTTCGGTGATGAGAAGCTGATCGCCGATAAAAAGCCGTATCTCTTCGGTTTGCAACTGGGTATGAAGTATGTGGCTATGAATATCTTTTTTCTTGACCATACTATGTTTGTCTATCAAAAGTTTTTTATGTATGACTCCTTGCGCGGAATCCTTATCGACATGCGTAATGAGAATGGTTGCTTTTTTGTCAAAACTATCTACTATTTTGAGCTCATCCTCCTCTTCAAGATGCTTAAAAAGCTGTTTGGAGATGCAGATGCTCGCAAAAGACTTTTGGAGTGTATTCGGATCTGTTGTCTCGGATGATGTGGCAACCCCATCACACTTATTGTCGGGATAGAGAATGATCTCTTTCGACTCTCTTTTGCTTCCGATTTTGATGGGAACTTCAATTTTGCGGATTGCCCCTGTTCGGATTTTTGGACCGGCAAGATCGACAAATATCTTCAGTAGTTTATTTTCCTCAAGATCTTTATTGATATCTTTGATCACATCCGCCATAGCCTGCCAGACAGCGGCATTATCGTGGGCGGTATTGATACGGAATATCCTCACTCCAGCCTCTGCCAATTGGCGGATCAATAGCCCGTCATCATCAGCTGCATACGATGGGAGCGTGATCATCACAGAGGTTTTTTGTTTGCTGAGCCTTTCGCTGCTCTCTCCGCCAAAAAGCGCTCTGCTCTTTTGGGAGGTGAGCTTGATCGCTTCGAGAATCGAGATATGGCGGCGATTCTCTTCAGCAGCCGTGATGGGCTGATGGGTTTCAGAACATTTGAGTTGCATGGAGAGCGTCTCGATACTCGCCGCAACATGCGCGGTCGAGCGACCGAGTGAGGAGAGGGACATCAAAAAAAGCTTCTCTTGGAGCTGTGTCCTATCCTCTTGACGCAAGAGGAGATACTGCTTGAGATTGAGAAGGCTCTGAAAATTTGGATGATCGCTCGGAAGTTGATCTTCGAGTGCCAGAACCTCTCCCCTGAGCGCTTCGATCTCTTGTAAGGTTGATTCGAGAAGTTTTGAATCTATCATGTGTGACTCCATTGAGTGAAATAAGTAGATAATAGGTAAATAATATAACAGAATGATAACTAAAATATGTAATCATTTCGTAATTTCTTAAATGTAAAATAGAGATAAAAGAGGTTTTGATATATGATTGATTTGCTATTTGCTTTATTTTTGGGGGTCTCTTTCGTATCGGCGGCGGAGAGTAATATATCGATTATGTCGGATAGGAGTTATCTGTCCGTGCCTGTTGGCGAGAGAGCCAAAAACAGTATAGGAAATGCCGGAGTTTTGCGCATCAATAACAAAGAGTATCCATTGGCATATAGAACGCTCTTTGAGACCGGCAGAAGCGATAACGGCGAGATATTCGGTCTGCTCAAGGATCAGCACGACCAGCCTCTGCGGATGGAGGATGGCTCTTATTATATCTGCAACGGTACCTCCAATCCTGATGGTTCGGGCTCCGGACTTGATTTCTACTCGATTTTGCAAAAAAACGGCAAGCTCTATCTTGTGGCGCAGTTTGAGTGTCAAGTGGGCGCATTCTACAAAATGGAACTCGAACAAGAGAATGACGGTTTGCTTGTGCCTAAAAAGGATACTTTGGAGTATATCAGCCAAAAAGAGTTCAAGGGCGGTTATGTCCATTGCGCCGGCGTCAAAACGCCTTGGGAATCCCATTTGGGCAGTGAAGAGTATGAGTCTGATGCAAGAAAACATCAGCCGGATGGAACATTGGATGAGTATTATGAGCATATCAAAGCCTATTTCGGCGGTGACCTGCAAAAAGCAAATCCCTACTACTATGGATGGGTACCTGAAGTGACTCTCGATACCAAGGGCGTGGCGCACTATACCAAGCACTATACAATGGGAAGATTTTCTCATGAGCTTGCTTATGTGATGCCGGATCGTAAAACGGTCTATTTGAGCGACGATGGTACCAATGTGGGGTTTTTCAAATTTGTGGCAGATCAACCCGAAGATCTAAGCTCAGGCAGGCTCTATGCCGCAAAGTGGCATCAAACCTCTGCTGAGAGCGGCGGCGATGCAAATCTTACTTGGATAGATCTGGGTCATGCAAATGATACGGATATTAAGCCTATCGCATTGGATCCCAATACAAAAATCGGTGATTATTTTGAGTTTGCATCTTTTGATCCTCTCAAAGGGTGTCCAAGCGGATTTCTCTCCATCAATACATCAGCGCTCGCAGAGTGCATCAAGCTCAAAGAGGGGGCGGATGAGAAGAGAGCGTCGCGCCTTGAGAGCAGAAGATATGCGGCGCTCAAGGGGGCTACTACAGAGTTTCGCAAAGCAGAGGGTATCACTTATGACGGGCAGAGCAAAAAGCTCTATCTCTCTATGAGTGAAATTGCTTATGGTATGGAGGATAAAAAATCCAAAGAGAAGCCAAAGAGTCTCTATGATGAGGGCGGGAGCAACGATATCAGACTTCCCCATAATGAATGCGGAGCGCTCTATGTACTCGATATTGATGATTCGATGAGTGCCGCAACGATGCGTTCGGTTCTCACAGGATCACCCAAGAAATATGATCAAACAGATCCATACGCAGGCAATAGCTGCGATGTAGAGAGGATTTCCAACCCTGATAATATTACATTTGTGAAAGGAAGCAATCTTCTGATCATTGGCGAAGATAGCGAACGGCATATCAACAATATGGTTTGGGCATTTGATACAAAAAGAGAAGAGCTTAAGAGGATAATGACTGCACCGATCGGCGCTGAGACAACGGCGCTCCATTGGTATAGTGATATTGGCGGCAACGGATACCTCACGATAGTAACACAGCATCCAGGTAGAGATACAGGGCTGAGAGGAGAGTCGCAGGCTGGATATTTTGGTCCCTTCAAAGATTACCTCAAATAATCATATGCGAAAGGGACAATCTCTTCAACTATTTTTGTGCTCCATTGTATTTTTTCCTGTGCTGCTTTGCGGAGAGTCGGATCAGCCTCTTTTTGTACACCGCCACGCCACTGCACTTTTGATAAACCCGACACCCTATATCGTCGAGGAGTGCTACACTCAAACCAAAGATCAAAACGGCAGAGCGCATAATCCCTGCTTCGCTTGTCACACCTCTTCAATGCCCCCCAATTATATCAATGACGCAGATATTCAGTTAAATTATAGTTTTGGCGAATCCTCACGCAAAAATCCTTGGAGTAACCATTTTCAAGACAGGTCTGCACAGGCGGCGGCAATGAGCGATCGATCCATCTTGGAGTATATACGCCAAGATAACTACTTCGATAAGAGCGGCAATATAGCGCTTTCGCAAAGACTCAAAGAGATTCCGCCGCTTTGGGATTACAATGAAAATGGACAATGGGACGGCTATGCGCCGGATTGTTATTTTGATTTTGACAAAGAGGGGTTTGACCGAACACCCAAAGGCGGCTATAGCGGCTGGCGTGCCTTTGGATATACTCCATTTTTGGGCACTTTTTGGCCGACGAACGGTTCGACGGATGATGTACTTATCAGACTTCCGGAGAGTTTTCGCTGTGACGAAAAAGGAGAATTCAATACGACTATTTATAGCATCAACCTTGCTATCGTAGAGGCGCTCATCAAAAAGAGGGATGTTCCCATCGAGACGACAGATGAACGACTGCTGGGGATTGATTTGGACAAAAATGGTGTTTTGGAAGAAGCAAATTTGATCAAATTTGACTGGAATCCTCCCGAAAATCGTATGATGAGCTATGTCGGGAAAGCCAAGAGGCTATTGGATGACGGGAGGGTGCATTTGGCGGCAGGACTCTATCCTGAGGGGAGTGAGTTTTTGCATACGGTGCGATACATCGATTTTGATGACAAGCTTCAGATGCGTCTATCGCCTCGCCTCAAAGAGTTGCGATATAGCAAAAAGCTCTTTTGGGCTACCTATTTTGATCTGCTCAGCAGTGCTCAAGAAGAGAGTAAAGAGCAGACTTTATTCCCCACAAGAACAAGAAGATTTCTTGGAAATTTCGAAGAGGGGGTCATGAATGGCGCCGGATGGCGTTATCAGGGATTTATCGAGGATCAAAACGGCAGCCTGAGACCTCAAAACTACGAAGAGACACTCTATTGTATCGGATGCCATTCCGGTATCGGAGCGACGACGGATAGCTCCTTTGCTTTTGGGCGAAAATTGGAGGAGAGAGGCAGAGATTTTGGGTGGTTTCATTGGAGCCAAAGAGGCTTGAGGGGCATCAAAGAGCCTAAAAGGAGAGATGGAGCCGGAGAGTATCACCGCTATCTGCTTCATAACGGTTCCGGAGATCCTATGCGCAACAATAGCGAGCTTATAGAGAAGTTTTTTACCTCTTCCGGCGATCTCAATCAAAGTGCAATTAAAAAAATGGAGCAAGATATCAGCTATCTTCTCTATCCGTCCGCAGAGAGAGCCCTTGATCTCAATAAAGCTTATAAGATTATTGTCGAAGAGCAGAGTTTTGTTTATGGCAGAAACGCACCGTTAAAACCAAATAAAAATATGCACAAAGAGCTCGAAGAGAATGAACCGACCGGCATCAAAGAGCCTATAAAATATTAAAAAATATCATACTCAAAGAGTAGTTATGCTCACTGCAAAAGAGGGATGCTTCTTGCCTGTATGATGGATAAGAGGGGGTGGGTTCATCAAAAATTGCTCTATTTTGGATATAATCAAGAAATTATTGTTTTTCTTGGCAGAGGCAATCTGTATCGCTAAAAGGTAGAAGTATGTTTGTAGATAATGTAGAATTGACTATAAGTTCAGGCAAGGGTGGCGCAGGGTGTGTCTCTTTTTGGACGGAGAAGTTTGTCACCAAAGGGGGACCTGACGGTGGCGACGGCGGGCGCGGGGGATCTGTATTTTTTGAAGTTGACAACAACACCGATACGCTCAGCGCACTGCGCGGCCGCAATACGATCAAAGCTGAAAACGGTCGTCCGGGCGAAGGGCGGAAGTGTTCCGGCCGAAAAGGCAAGGATACGACGATCATCGTGCCGCCAGGAACGCAGGTGGTTGATGCACTGAGCGGTGAACTGCTCTTGGATCTTCTGGAAGCGGGGTCGGTGACTCTCTTTCTCGAGGGGGGCAAAGGAGGGCTTGGAAATATGCACTTCAAGAGCTCCACCAACCAAAAACCCACCTATGCGCAACCCGGCTTGCCCGGTATCACCAAAGAGGTGAGGCTGGAGCTTAAGATGATCGCTGATGTAGGCTTGGTCGGGTTTCCGAATGTCGGCAAATCTACACTCATCGCGACGCTCTCCAACGCCCGTCCGCAAATAGCAAACTATGAGTTTACGACACTTATTCCCAATCTTGGAGTTGTGATGGTCGGGGAGTATGACTCATTTATGATGGCTGATATCCCTGGTATCATCGAAGGAGCAAGTGACGGAAGGGGACTTGGCTTGGAGTTTTTGAAACATATCGAGCGAACCAAGAGAATCCTTTTTATGATCGATGCTACCAACTACAGGGAGATGAAATACCAATATGAGATCCTCAAAGAGGAGCTTTTGCGCTACTCTAGCGAACTCTCCGGCCGTAACCATGCAATTGCGGTAACCAAAATCGATGCACTCCCTACCGAGGAGGTCAATGCGCTTATGGAGAGCTTCTTGGATGCGATCGGTCTAAGCGCCAATAGTGTTCTGCAAAAATACAAAGCTGACCCGGCATATTTGAGTTACGGGTTTGGGCGTGAGGCATGGGAGGGCTTCGATACAAGCAAGCCAGGATTTGTGATACCGATATCTTCTGTCGGTCAATTCAATACAGAGGCGCTTCGCTACGCTTTGGCGGACTTCATCAAGGTGGGTGATGCAAATCCCAAAGAGAGTATTTAAATATTTTATAAAGCAGATGGAATAAAATAGATGAGAGAGTCGATCAAGAGAGTTGTGATAAAAGTTGGTTCCCATGTTTTGAGTGAAAATGGGAGTATGTCAACACAGAGGATGCGGGCACTCGTTGCCTTGATCGCGAGGATGCGGGCGAAGCAGCTTGAAGTGATATTGGTGAGTTCCGGCGCAGTTTCTGCAGGATATACGCAGCTGCCGCTAGATAAAACAGTCATTGCCAACAAGCAGGCGCTTGCCGCCATCGGACAGCCGTATCTGCTCAAGATGTATCAGGAGCTGTTTGCAGAGTATAAAGTGTTGTGTGCCCAGGTTTTGGTAGGTGCGGATGTTTTTGATTCACGCAAGCAGACAACTCACGCCAAAAGAGCCATCGACACACTGCTTTCAAACGGCGTCATTCCTATCATAAATGAAAATGATACGGTGAGTATCGAAGAGTTGGTGTTCGGTGATAATGATAGACTCTCAGCACATGTTGCCCACTATTTTGATGCACAGATTCTCGTGATTCTCTCAGATATCAAGGCATATTATGACAAAGACCCGCACAAATATCAAGATGCGCAAGTACGCCGCATAGTGGCACAGATACCCAAAGAGGAGCTGCAGGCTACACATTCACCGAATAATCCATTTGCAACCGGAGGGATTGTTACTAAATTGCAATCGGCTCATTTTATGATGTCGCGCGGGAAAGAGATGTTTCTTGCTAGCGGATTTGACCTTGAGGATGCTCAAAGTTTTCTACTCGAAAATGAGCACAGAGGCGGGACGCTCTTTACTCCAAAAATCTAAAAACTCTTGGATGTGGTCGCAGCCATACTGATGAACCCAATAAATTAAAAGGAGCACAACCGATGCAAAAAAGAACGAAAATTGTAGCAACAATAGGACCGGCATCCGATTCACTAGAGCAGATTACGGCGCTCATTCAAGCCGGAGTCAATGTTTTCCGACTCAATTTCAGCCACGGGACGCATGAATACCATACAAATGTTTTCAGCCGTATCAAAAAAGCTTGCGAGGCGTCCGGGTCTGTCGTGGGTGTCTTGCAGGATATTAGCGGACCCAAGGTGAGAATAGGGATGCTCGAAGAGGATTTTGTGCTCTCGACCAATGATACTATCGACTTTGTAAGAGAAAAGATTGTCGGCTGCAAGATGAGTGAGGGGCACTATCAGCTCTGCATTAATGAGCCGAAGGTACTTGACCAGCTCAAGGTAGGCGAGTATGTCTATATGTATGATGGTATTATTCGGGCGATCGTTGTGGGTGTAGATGCACAAAAAGTAACCGTGAAGATTGAAAATGAGGGGATGCTTTCATCGAAGAAGGGCGTCAATTTCCCCAATACTAGCTTAGGAATCGATGTTTTGACTCCAAAAGACAAGCAGGATATGCTTTGGGGTGTTGAGCATGGGGTCGATTTCATGGCGATTTCGTTTGTACAAAATGCCGATGATATGAGAGCGGCACGAGCCATCATCCAAGAGCACGGCGGAAGGACTCATCTTATCGCAAAGATAGAAAAGTTTGATGCCGTGGATAATATCGATTCGATCCTAGAGGCGAGCGACGGTATTATGATCGCTAGGGGTGATTTGGGAATCGAGGTGCCCTATTTCGAGGTGCCGACAATCCAAAAAATGCTTATCAAAAAAGCTAATAATCACTCCAAGCCCGTGATCACAGCGACACAAATGATGCTCTCTATGACCACCAAAGAGAGTGCCACAAGAGCCGAGATCAGCGATGTTGCCAATGCCGTGTTGGATGGAACCGACGCGGTGATGCTCTCAGAAGAGAGCGCGATCGGGAAGCATCCTGTTTTGGTAGTTGAAACGATGGTGAAGACGATTCAAGCAGCCGAAAAGCAGTACCCTTTTCATAAGTTTTCATCTTTTGACATGGGTGACAAGGATGATAAGATTGACGAATCGGCAGTACGGCTCTCGGAGAGTCTCGATACGGCAGGCTTGATCGCGATGACCGGATCGGGTCAATCCGCCAAAAAAATCTCCAGATATCGCCCAAGCAGACCGATTATTGCAGTTACTTACAATCGTTCTATCGCACAGTCATTGGCGCTTGTATGGGGCGTCATGCCTGTAATCGAAGTAGAGAAATCCGGATTGAGAGATATGGTAGGAGAGCTTATGGAGCAGGGGATCGAAAGCGGTTTGTTGAGCAGAGAGAATAGTTATATCCTCACCGCCGGAGATCCGGCAGGAATACCGGGATCTACCAATCTTATTCGGGTTGTCAGCAAGTATGAGATTGACTTTTTTCTCGAGAGACATAGAAAAATGAAAGAAGAACGAAACAGATAATCCAAAGTGACAAGAGGAATAATTTGAAAAAAAAGATCGTCTATATGGGGACTCCGGAGTATGCAAGAGTTATCCTTCAAAAGCTTTTGGATACAGAAGATTTTGAGGTAATACTAGTACTTACTCAGCCCGATAGGCCGGTTGGACGCAAGCAGGTGTTGACCCCTTCTGCTGTGAAAGTTTTGTCTTTAGAGTATGGCATCGAAGTGCTCCAGCCGCAAAGATTGAGCGATGAGGGTATTTTTGAAAAGATAAAAGAGGCAAATCCGGATTTTATCATCGTAGCAGCTTTCGGACAGCTGCTGCCGCGATCGATACTCGATATAGCTCCTTGCATCAATCTTCATGCCTCTATACTCCCAAAACATAGAGGAGCAAGTCCGATTCAAAATGCACTTTTACAGGCAGACAGTTTCACGGGTATTACGGCTATGTTGATGGAGGAGGGGTTAGATAGCGGTCCTATTCTCGGATATAGCTCGTTTAGGATACCCACAGATATGCGGCTTCAAGGATTGTTTGATCAGCTGAGCGCGGATGCATCTCTTTTGATACTCGATATACTTCGCAGATATGATTTGCTTTTGCCAATCCCGCAAAATAGGGCAGTTTCAACTCACTGCAAAAAGATTGCCAAAAGTGATGGAGCGATCGGTTTTGATAATGCGGCAGAAATATATTGTAAGTTTCGCGCCTTCGAGGGGTGGCCGGGTATTTTCACTTCCGAAGGACTTAAAATCTTAGATATGAGGCTGGCAGAGTCCAAAGAGCAGCACAGAAGCGGCGAGATAATTGCCATCAATGGAAACAGTATCGTTGTCGGCTGCAGGTTGGGAAGTGTTGAAATTTTCACCCTTCAGCCGGTTTCCAAAAAAGCGATGGATGCCAAATCCTATCTAGTAGGGCGAGGAGTGAGAGTTGGTGATCTACTCATTTGAGCAGCTCCCCTCTACACAAATTTATCTGGTAGAGAAGATCAGGGAGGGTGCGCTCGTGCCGCCGGTCGCCGTGATTGCCGCTAGGCAAGAGGGTGGAGTCGGGAGCAGGGGCAATAGCTGGAGTGGAGGAGAGGGGAATTTCTTTGCCTCTTTTGCTCTGGATCTGGACTCTTTGCCCGAGGATCTTTCATTGGGGTCTGCGTCGATCTATTTTGCCTACATAATGAAAAAAATTCTTTTGATTGAAAATCCGGAGGTTTGGCTCAAGTGGCCCAATGATCTCTATCTGGGTGACGACAAAATAGGCGGAGTGATCACGCAAGTTGTCGGCAAAACCGCAGTGTGCGGTATCGGTATCAATCTTGGGAATACAGAAGATGGATATTGCTCTTTGCGGTGCGCCTCGACACCTAGGGATCTTCTGGAAAATTATCTTTTTGATCTCGAAAAATTTCCAAAATGGAAGGAGATTTTTAGTGAGTATCAGATAGAATTTGAGAGAAGTAAAGTGTTTTCCGTTCATATCAAAAACTATCAACAAAGCCTCCAAAATGCTCTTCTATGCGAGGATGGCTCACTACTAATAGAAGGAAAGAGAGTCTTTAGTTTACGATGAGTGAAGTAATCTGTATTGCCAACCAAAAAGGCGGTGTCGGAAAGACAACTACAGCAGTAAATCTAGCAGCCTCTTTGGCTGAAAGAGGTAAGAAGGTACTGCTTATTGATGCCGACCCTCAATCTAATGCAACCACAAGTCTCGGATACAGCAGAAGCAGTTATGAGTTCAATATCTATCATGTTTTGCTTGGAATCAAAAAATTTCACGAGGTGATACTCAAAACAAATATAGACGGATTGATGCTTGCTCCTTCCAATATCGGATTGGTTGGTATCGAAAAGGATTTTTACAATCCCAAAAAGGGAAATAGAGAGCTGATGCTCAAGAGCAAAATAGATGAGTTGGAGGGAAAGTATGATTATGTGATCATTGACTCTCCTCCCGCTCTTGGACCTATTGCTATCAATGCGTTGAGCGCTGCTGATTCGGTTATTATTCCTATACAGTGTGAGTTTTTTGCACTTGAAGGATTGGCGCAGCTGCTCAATACGGTGAGTCTGCTCAAAAAGACGATCAATCCAAAGCTGAAGATTAGAGGGTTTCTTCCTACGATGTATTCAAATCAAAATAATCTTTCAAAACAGGTTTTGGCTGATTTGTCACACCATTTCAAAGATAAGCTTTTTCGTATCAAAAAAGGAAAAGAGTGCATCGTCGTCCCTCGCAATGTAAAAATCGCCGAGAGTCCGAGTTTTGGGCAGCCCATCACTCGCTATGCCAGCAACTCAAAAGGCAGCGAAGCCTATAGAGAGCTTGCAAAAGCTATCGTGAAAGGGTAAAAATGGCATTAGGAAAAGGGCTGGGTGCGATTCTCGAAGAGGTGAGTCTGGCATACGAGACGGAACTAGACGGCGGCGAGAGATTTGGATTGGAGAGCAAAAATCTACGCATCGTAGAGATCAAAGTCAAGCAAATATCTCCCAACCCGTATCAGCCTCGAAAACATTTTGATGAAAACTCACTTTTGGAGTTGAGTGAATCGATCAAACAGCACGGCTTGCTTCAGCCTATTGTGGTGGTCGAAAAA
Source organism: Sulfurovum sp. (assembly GCA_022729615.1). GTDB lineage: Bacteria > Campylobacterota > Campylobacteria > Campylobacterales > Sulfurovaceae > SZUA-451. The sequence continues at coordinate 13,248 of DZAQ01000006.1, read as the reverse complement.
GGGGATGACTATCTTTTGATAGCCGGCGAACGCCGTCTGCGTGCGCACAAATTGGCTAAAATCCCGACTATTAAAGCGATTGTTGCCGAAGTTGATATTGATTCGGTCAGAATGCGCGAGCTTGCGCTTGTTGAAAATATACAGCGAGAAAATCTCAATGCTATCGAACTTGCAAACTCCTATGCCGAATTGATAGATGTACACAAGATCACACACGAGGAGCTCTCCTCTATAGTACACAAGAGCAGATCACAGATCACCAACACAATGCGGCTGCTTGCACTGAGCGCGTACACCCAAAAACAACTTCTCAAAAATAGGCTTTCACAGGGGCATGCGAAGATCCTTGTCGGTCTTGATGATGATTTGCAAAAAATAATCGTAGATACAGTCATCGGTCAAAAATTGAGTGTCCGGCAAACAGAAGATCTTGTCAAACGGCAAAAAGAGGGTAAAACAAGCGCAAATATACCTAAAAAGAGTGCGGGATGGCTGCAAAATTACTCTAGTGAGCTCAAAACTGCTCTGCCATATCGATTCAAAATCAAATCCAATAGACTTGAAATTGATTTCAAAAATGAAACACAGATAGAAGAATTTATAAAAATCATAAAGAAAAATTAGTTTGTTAAACGGACTTTTAAAACTATAATGGTAAAATAGGAACACATCTTAAGAGGAGTTTTAATGCTTGACATACATCCTATGTTAATGTTGTTTGATCTTGTATTGTTTCTATTTCTTTTGGTTACATTAAATCATATGCTCTATACCCCGCTTTTGAGGTTTATGGAACAGAGGGATAGAACAATCACCAATGATTTAAATGCTACCAAAGGTTTGATGGGCAATACAGAGGCGCTTCACGCCGAAGCAGAGGGGATTTTGAATGATGCACGCTCAAATGCTGCACAGATAAGACAAAAAGCGATCGACGACGCAAAAGTTTTGGCTGAGGGCAAGATCAAAAGCAAGCAAGCCGAACTCGAGAGAGGGTATCAATCATTTTTGGAAAATCTTGAGGGCGAAAAAGAGCAGCTCACAAATGCTCTTCTTGCCAAGATGCCTCTTTTTAAAGAGAGCATACAAGCAAAATTCAATAATTTGAAAGGCTGAAAATGACAAAAAAACAACTTCTAATACTCAGTCTGATACTTCTGCCGGCAGTTTTATTTGCAAGCGGGGGATCTGGACATTATGAGTCTATCACCGGAAGAACTACCGACTTTTTCCCAAGGGTCATCAACTTTCTCATTTTTTCCGGAATTGTTTACTACCTTGTAGCAAATCCGATAAAAGAGTTTTTTGTCGGGAGACAAAAAGGGATAGCAAAACAGCTTGATGAGATCGAAGCAAAGCTTCAGTCTTCAAAAGAGAACCAGAAGTCTGCAGAAACCAGGTTGAGCGAGAGCAAGAAAAAGGCTCTTGAGATCGTAGAGACTGCACACAAAGAGGCAGAATTGCTGAGCTCAAAAATTCTCTCCAATGCCGATGAGGATTCAAAGATACTCGAAAAGCAAGATATTGAGAAAAAGGATCTTGCGCAAAGAAAAGTCATCCGAAATGCAATTGAAGATCTCTTGACCAACAATATTGCCAATAGTGATATCGCGCTCGATGAGAAAAAAGTTATAGCGCTACTCAATAAAAAGGTTGCATAACAATGGAAGAGTTAATATCAAAAAGATATGCACAGGCTCTCTTGTCTGTTGCAAATGAAAATGAGAGAGTTGTTTATATCGGTTTGCTCAATCAAATCGCAGACGCATTCAATAATCCAAAAGTTCAGGCGATAATGCAAGCGCCGATAGTCTCCAATGAGAAGAAAGCAGAAACAATTTTATCTGTAATTGATCAAAGGGCAGATAAGAAATTTATCAATTTTATCAAAATACTCAGCAGCAAGAAGAGATTGCCGCTTATCCCCATAATCGCCAATCTTCTCAATGCGCAAGTGCAAAAAGAGAAGAATGAGTATGAGGGTGTAGTGTTGAGTCAAAACAAGCTTGGGTCGAATGAATTGGTCCAATTGGCAGAGACTATGAAGCGCTATACCGGAGCAACAATCAAACTCACTCAAGCGAAGAGCAATCTTGACGGTTTGATGGTTGAGGTTGAGGATTTGGGCATTGAGGTGAACTTCTCCAAAGAGAGAGTCAAAGAGCAGCTGATCGACTTTATCATGAAGTCACACTAATTTAGGTAACCCAAAGAAAGGAGAAAAGGTGGCAGTAAAATTAAACGCGGATGAAATAAGTTCAATTATCAAAGAGAGAATTGAAAATTTTGAGCTCGATATCAATATTAGCGAAGTTGGAAAAGTAGTAGGTGTTGCAGATGGTATTACATCTGTATATGGACTCAATAATGTAATGGCCGGTGAAGTTGTAGAGTTTGAAAACGGCACACAGGGACTTGTACAAAACCTTGAAGAGGCGAGCGTAGGAGTTACGATTCTAGGATCAATGGAGGGCATTAGAGAGGGGATGAGCGTCAAGCGTCTCGGAACTCTCTTGAAAATCCCTGTCGGCGAATCACTCCTTGGCAGAGTAGTCGATTCGCTTGGTCAGCCGCTTGACGGAAAAGGTGTTATTGCCTCTTCCGAATATAAATTTGTAGAAGAGAAAGCGCCCGGTATCATGGCTCGTAAATCAGTTCATGAGCCGCTTCAAACGGGTATTAAGGCTATCGATGCTTTGGTGCCGGTCGGAAGAGGGCAAAGAGAGCTTATTATCGGTGACAGACAAACAGGAAAGACAACATTGGCGATCGATACTATCATCAATCAAAAAGGTCAAGATGTTATCTGTATCTATGTAGCCATCGGACAAAAACAGTCAACAGTTGCCTCTATCATCAAAAAACTTGAAGCGCACGGCGCTATGGAGTACACAATTGTTGTCAATGCTGCGGCTGCTTCGGCTCCTGCTATGCAATTCCTTGCTCCTTATGCGGGCGTAACGATGGGTGAATACTTCAGAGATAGCGGTCGTCATGTTGTTATATTCTATGACGATCTCTCCAAGCATGCAGTTGCCTACAGAGAGATGTCGTTGATCCTCAGAAGACCTCCGGGTCGTGAGGCATATCCCGGAGATGTATTCTATCTTCACTCAAGATTGCTTGAGAGAGCTGCGAAACTCAATGATGAGCTTGGTGCCGGTTCGATCACGGCGTTCCCTATCATTGAGACACAGGCGGGAGATGTATCTGCATATATCCCAACCAATGTAATCTCTATTACTGATGGGCAGATATTCCTTGAAACAGATCTTTTCAATTCAGGTATCAGACCGGCTATCAATGTCGGTCTCTCTGTATCAAGGGTTGGCGGAGCTGCGCAGATCAAAGCAATGAAGCAGGTTGCCGGTACACTCCGACTTGACTTGGCATCTTTTAGAGAGCTTCAAGCTTTTGCCCAGTTCGCTTCAGATTTGGATGAGCACAGCAGAAGACAGCTAGAGCGAGGACAAAGGATGGTAGAGGTTCTTAAACAGCCTCCTTATCAGCCGATTTCTGTCGAAAAACAGGTTGTTATGATTTTTGCCGGAACAAAAGGGTACCTTGATGATATCCCAGCAAAGAGTATTACGAAGTTTGAAGCAGAAATCTATCCATTTATGGAGACAAAGTATGCTGGCATCTTCGATAGAATTAGAGAGAAAAAAGCTGTGGATGCGGAAATTGAAGCTGATTTGAAAAAAGCTCTTGAAGATTTTAAAACTTCATTTGCGAGCTAATAAAGGCTATTTATGGCTAGTTTAAAAGATATTCAACGCAAAATCAAGAGTGTTAAAAATACTCAAAAGACGACGCGTGCTATGAAACTTGTTTCATCAGCAAAACTGAAAAGAACCGAAGAGCTTGCAAAACGCTCACGAGTCTATTCGGCAAAACTGACCGAAATGATGGATGAAATCGCGCAAAAGATAAACGATGTGGGTGCTGACGCGTCTGATAACCTATTTTTCAGACAAAATCCAAATCCAAAAAAAGTTGATATTGTTTTTGTAACTGCCGACAAAGGTCTTTGCGGCGGCTTCAATTCTCAAACAATCAAGCGTGTCAATAGGCTCCTTAAAGAGTTCAAAGAGAATGGTGTCGCTGTGAGACTGAGCGGTGTGGGACGAAAAGGTATCGACTACTTTAAATTCAATCAAATCAGTATGATCAATGAGATTGTCGGTTTGAGCTCTTCACCCAATTTTGAAGATGCCGCCTCATTTATAACTGAGATTGTAAACTCTTATGTAAGTGGCGAAACAGACAAAATTGTTTTGGTGCACAATGGATATGTCAATATGATTTCGCAAGAGATCAGAGAGGATCAGCTTTTGCCGGTTGATGTCTCAAGACTGCCAAAAAATGCAACACATGCAAAATCAGAACTTGATATAGAGGCAGAAGATGAGAATGCTCTTTTGGCAGCACTCACCAGAAAATATATCGAATTTAGTATGTATTATGCCCTGATCGATTCTCTTGCTGCTGAACACGCAGCGAGAATGCAGGCAATGGATGCGGCGACAACAAATGCGAAAGAGATGGTCAAAACCCTCTCGATCAAATACAACAAAGTTAGACAAGAAGCAATTACCACTGAACTCATCGAGATCATCAGCGGTGTTGAATCAATGAAATAAATAAGAGGAGAAGTGATGACAGGTAAAGTAGTACAAGTCTTGGGTCCGGTAATAGATGTGGATTTCGCAGATTATCTTCCATCGATCAATGAAGCGCTAGAGATACTCTATACGGTTGATGGTGAAAATAAGAGATTGGTTTTGGAAGTTGCGGCTCAGCTGGGTGACGGAAGAGTAAGAACCATCGCAATGGATATGAGTGAAGGTATCGTGAGAGGGTATGAGGTCAAAGCAACCGGCAGCTCCATCAAGGTTCCTGTGGGCAAAGAGGTTCTTGGCAGAATCTTCAATGTTATCGGCGAGACTATTGATGACGCCGGTGATTTCAGCGCAAAAGAGTATTGGTCGATCCACAGAGATCCTCCTGCTTTTGAAGATCAAAGTACAAAGACTGAAGTTTTTGAAACAGGTATCAAAGTCGTTGACCTTCTTGCGCCTTATTCAAAAGGCGGAAAAGTCGGTCTCTTCGGTGGTGCGGGTGTCGGTAAAACGGTTATCATCATGGAGCTTATCAACAATGTTGCGATGAAACATAGCGGTTACTCTGTATTTGCCGGTGTCGGTGAAAGAACAAGAGAAGGAAATGACCTCTATCATGAGATGAAAGAGTCAAATGTACTTGACAAAGTTGCGCTCTGCTATGGGCAGATGAGTGAACCTCCGGGAGCAAGAAACAGAATCGCATTGACCGGTCTTACGATGGCAGAATATTTCCGTGATGAGATGGGTCTTGATGTATTGATGTTTATCGACAATATCTTCAGATTTGCACAATCAGGTTCTGAGATGTCAGCGCTTCTTGGCCGTATCCCTTCAGCGGTTGGATACCAGCCGACACTCGCGAGCGAGATGGGTAAACTCCAAGAGAGAATTACTTCAACCGTAAAAGGTTCCATCACCTCTGTTCAGGCAGTTTATGTGCCGGCGGATGACTTGACCGATCCGGCTCCTGCTTCAGTATTTGCACACCTTGATGCTACGACTGTTTTGAACAGATCGATTGCGGAAAAAGGGATTTATCCTGCGGTTGATCCATTGGATTCAACTTCAAGAATGCTTGACCCGCAAGTCATCGGTGAAGATCACTATGCAGTTGCCAGAGGCACACAGCAGATTCTTCAAAAATATAAAGATTTGCAAGATATTATCGCCATTTTGGGTATGGATGAGCTTTCTGAAGATGACAAGCTTGTTGTTGAGCGCGCAAGAAAAGTTGAAAAATTCCTTTCTCAGCCATTCCATGTCGCGGAAGTCTTTACCGGAAGCCCGGGTGTCTATGTCACACTTGATCAGACAATAGCAGGATTTAAGGGTCTTCTTGAGGGGCAATATGATGATATGCCTGAAGCGGCATTCTATATGGTCGGAAATATGGATGAAGCGATTGCCAAAAATGAAAAAATGAAAGCAAAAGCATCCTAATAGAAAGGATTTGTATGAAATTAATGAAGCTTGAAATAATCACTCCAAAAGGGGTGATATATGATGGTGAAGCAAAGCAGGTGACACTTCCCGGGTCAGAGGGTGAGTTTGGAGTTTTGCCGGAACACGCTACACTCGTTTCTCTATTGAAGACGGGTATCATCACTATTGAGATGGCTGATTCCAAAAAAACTGATATTGCTATCAATACAGGATATGTAAAGGTAGATGAATCAAAAGTAACTTGCATCATTGATGGGGCAGTGGCGCTTCATGCGGATGATTCTGATATTGCTGCGAAGATCAAAGAGGCGACCGAGTTGCTCAAAAGCGCTGAAACTTCAAATGCCGCTATCGCATCCGCCGTGAGCAGGGTTGAACATATCGGAAAGATCAGGTAGTTGAGTATTGTTTAGTTTTCTGCCAAATTATCTCCTTGAGAGTAGCGCAATTACAATTTTTGTGCTGCTGCTCCTTTCAATCTATTTTGTTTCAACATTTTGGGTCTTTTTTTACCGATACCCGCTCCTTAATCGTCGCATAGAAATCGAATCTGATTCGCTCAAACAGCTCTATCTCGGCAGAAGTCAAACCGTTTCATCAAGTTCGCTTATATCAAACTATTTGCGACGGGTGGGATCACCAAATAAAGCTATATTGGATGCGGCTTCCAGTGATGCTATGCGCAGCTCCACGAAGGGATTGACACTTCTCTCGATCATCGCCTCCACTTCGCCATTTATTGGTCTTTTTGGTACTGTAGTGGGCATATTGGAGACATTTTCAGCTTTGGGAAGCCAAAAAAGCGCCTCATTGACCGTAGTTGCGCCAGCCATCTCTGAGGCGCTCATCGCTACGGCGGCAGGAATTTGTGTCGCGATATTTGCCTATACATTCAATTTATTGCTTAAAAGACGAGCCTATGAACTCAGCTCGATCCTTGAGTCGCAATCAGATGTGGTTCTCTCTTTATCTGATGACAGCCATTAGATTCTCCATAATCCAAGGCTATTTTGATGCTTAGATGGGATGAAGATCCGGATCTCAATATTACCCCTCTTGTGGATGTGATGTTGGTGCTGATGGCTATTTTGATGATCACGGCACCGACTATCAATTATGAAGAGCAGATAACGCTTCCAAAAGGGACGCAAAGCAAAAAGGTAAGTGAAGTAAAAACACTCACTATCCGAATGGATAAAGATCAAACTGTCTATCTTGACAAGGATAAATATACTCTGGAGACATTTGCCGATAATTTTATGCTCAAGGGCAAGGATTATGATCTCGAAAGTGATGTTTTTATCAGGGCAGATCAAGAGCTTGCCTATAAAGATGTGATGCATCTGCTCAAAGTGGTCAAGCAGGTTGGCTTCACCAAAGTATCTTTGATTACCGAATAACAATGAATAACAAACAACTCTTCAGCGGCATTCTCGCGTTTTTTGTCTATTTTTCTCTCTTGGCGCTTCTTTTTTACTATTTTAATTATCATTCGGCTTCCAATTCGCTCCATTATGTTGAGAAAAATGATAACAGAATAGAGGTTGCTATGGGTGCTCAGGAGAAGAAAAAAGCCTCCAAAAAAAAGAGCGCAAGCAAAAAGAGTCCCACAAAGAAGAAGCCAAAACCCCAACCGGACAAAAAACCGCTTCCAAAGCCAGAGCCTAAAGCGGTAGAGCCGGAACCAAAAAAAGAAGAGGAGCCAAAGCCGACCGATAAGCCAAGACTTCTCGAAAAACAAAAACCTATCGAAAAGCCGAAACCCAAGCCAAAGCCAAAACCGGAACCCAAAAAAAAGCCTGAGCCAAAATCACTTTTTGATAATGTCGATACAGATAAACCAAAAGTGGATGAGAAACAGGAGGTTGCAGAAGAATCAGTGGAACAGAAAGAGAAAATATCGGAGAATAAAAAAAAGAGCGACTCGCTGAAAAATGTAAAAAATAGCGATATGGGTGTCGTCGATGCCTATAAGGCAAAGATTGAAAAAAAATTGCAAGATTGGCCGGCTCAGAGTGAATTTGCGGGTGAAACACTTGTGATGAGACTCAAGATATACCCTGATGGAACCTTTGAATTCAAGATACTTACCCCTTCCAATAATGAAGATTTCAACAACGGATTGGTACAATACCTCCAACAACTTCAGAGGATTGGCTTTGATTCTCACTCAAACGGCAAACCGTATGAATTTGATGTTGAATTTATTGCAAAGGAGTAGCGATGAGATATTTTTTGTGGTTTTTGGTGACACTCAATCTATTTGCAGTTGACGCAACACTCAAGATAGAAAAAGATGTTGAGAGTAGAGCCAAAATGGCAGTTGTTGACGGATCAAGCGCTGCCGGAAGCATAGGGGATAAATTTTTCAATACGCTTATCTCTGATTTGACCATAAGCGGTCATTTTTTGCCCGATTCTACGCACCATTTGGGAAGTACTGAGAGCGGTCTCATCGATCCGATGCTCAAATCAAAAGAGTATGTGCTCAAATATACACTTTCGCAAGCCAATGGGCTTACAGCGACTGTAAAGCTCTATAGAGGCACAGACGCCTCTTTGCTTGCCACCAAGGAGTACAATATCGCTACAGTGGAAAAGTATCCATTTTTGGCGCACAAGATCGTGAGTGAATTGAATGATATTTTGAAGTATCCGGAAGTCAATTGGCTCAATCGCTATGTCATTTTTTCAAGGTACACGACTGCGAAAAGAAGTGTTATCGTAGTTGCGGATTATACGATGCAGTATCAAAAGATAGTCATACAAGGCGGTCTCAATCTTTTTCCAAAATGGGCGGATCAGCAGCAAAACAGCTTCTACTATACATCGTTTAATGGCGCGATCCCGACACTCTATCGCCTCAATATCTATGATGGCTCCAGATCGGCTATTGTCACTTCACAAGGAATGCTTGTCTGTTCAGATGTGAGTCAGGATGGCAGCAAACTGCTTTTGACGATGGCGCCAAACGCGCAGCCGGATGTTTTCGAGATGAGTGTCAGTTCTAAATCACCAAGACAGATCACGACTTTTACCGGCATTGATGTCGGAGGCAAATATATGGGCGGAGATCAAAGTATCGTTTTTGTCTCAAATCGTATGGGGTATGCGAATATCTTCAAACAATCCCTCTTTGGAAATAGTGTTTCACAAGTTGTTTTCCATGGCAGGGACAATAATGCAGTGGATGCTCATGGCAACAAGGTGGTTTACTCAAGCAAAGAGAGTCAAAGCAGTTTCGGCTCAGGCAATTTCAACCTCTATCTCACGGATAGCAGCGGTTCGGATACGCGCCCGTTGACCACAAGCGGAGTCAATCAGTTTCCAAGATTTTCCACCAATGGAAATGCTATTTTATATACTAAACTCCTTGGCAATAAAAGTTCAGTAGGGTATATCAACCTTGAGAGCAAACAGAGTTTACTCTTTCCGCTTGGCGGAAAAGTTCAATCGATAGATTGGTAATTATTTCAAAGGATTTAAAATGAGAAATGGTCTTATAGTGTTTTCGACAATAGCAGTATTGCTGCTCAGCGGATGCAGCCAAAAAAAACCAAACGCAAATGTCAGCAATGCGGGTGATGTGGTCTCTATCGATGAGAGCAGTGTCAACGGTGCCGGCGGCATGAGCGGCGGTATGAACGGCAGCTCTGACGGAATGAAGAGTGTCTTTTTTGATTTGGGTGACTATAGTATCTCTTCGGGGATGCAAAATGTAATCTCTTTTGATGCGGATGTACTCAAGGGTAAACTCTCTGGCGGGAAAGTGAAACTTGAGGGGAACTGCGATGAGTTTGGTACGGATGAGTATAACTATGCGCTTGGACTCAAAAGAGCAAAAGCCGTACAGGATGGTCTGCAGGCGCAGGGTGTCAATGCGAGCCAAATCGTACTTGTCAGCTTCGGTGAGAGCAATCCTCAGTGCAGTGAAGCTACTGATAGTTGTTACGCGCAAAATAGAAGAGTTGACTTGCATTTGATGAGATAAGAAGAGCATGAGAAATATGAGTAAAGTTGCAGCTTTTGTTATTTTGTCGTTTTCGTTGCTTCATGCCGAAGGTACACTCTTTGGTCCAAGCAAAAGTGAGTTGGCTGCTCAGCAGGCTGCCATTGAGAATAAGAATGAATTAGATTTTTTAAGACAGCGCGTACAAGAGCTCAACGAGAGGGTTGATGGATTGACGACCGTAGTGGAGGGACTGAATGCCTCTATGAATAAACTCCAGACCTTACAAAGTGGTGTTTCGGCTGAGGATTTTGCTCTTTTAAGCGCCAAGGTAGATCGTTTGAGTCAAAACCCATCAGCAAGCAATACTATGCCGCCAAGAGGCGAACAAGGCAATCAGGTTGATACCGATACTCAAGCTATTTCAAGCAGTATAAAGCCCACAAGCAATGAACCTTCAGAACAGGGAGAATCGGCTTCATCATTTACGGGAAAGAGTGATGCGGATCTTTATAGCGAAGGTGTGCGCCTCTTTCAGCAGCAAAAGTTCTCCGAATCAGAAATGAGGTTTTTGGCTACGGAAAAAAACAATTACAAAGCGGCATCCGGCAACTTTTATCTTGGAGAAATAGCGTACTATACCAAAAAATATAAAGATGCGATTTTCTACTATAAGAAAAGCGCTAAACTCGACGACAAGGCAACTTATATTGATACGCTCTTGCTGCATGCAGGTATCTCTTTGGAGAGAACGGGCGATAAAGCACAAGCAAAAAATTTTTATGAGAGTATCATAAGCGGGTATCCGGATGCAAAAAGCGCTAAAATTGCTAAAGAGAGATTGCGAGAACTTTAGTTTTCGAACTTTCAAGAAGCTTGTTTTATAAAATTGCATCGAGTGTGTATAGATAGATGACAAGAGGAGCGCTACTGTGATGAGATATTTTATCATTTTTCTGTTCATCCCTTATTTTTTAATGGCAGGGGAGAGGGAGTTGATACCTATTTCAAAGACACAATTTCTTTTTATTGATAAGAGCGGCAATGAAAAAGAAATTGATCTGACCGGAAAAGATTTCATCCTTGTTTCCGTGCGCGAAGAGGAGAGTGATGGAAGATTTTACGCCATAGATAGGGATGGAACCGTATGGCTGAGCGGCGGTATCTCTTCAGGTGAAGAGGCAGGCTTTACTCCATCCGGTGTCTGGAGCGTATTGAGCAAAAAGAGATTTTATACATCCAAAAAATATCCGGAGCCTGACGGGAGTAACAATATGGACTTCAGTCTTTTTTTTACTCCATGGGGTCATGCTTTGCATAAGGGAAGCATAAATTTTACATCACACGGGTGCATCCATGTGGATGAATCAGATATTCCTTCGCTTTATAAATGGGCATGGCTCGGAATGCCTGTGCTGGTCACAAGGAATAGATACATGGATTTTGCCAGACCCGATCTCAAACGAATCTACAAGAGAGAGAAGAAATATACTCGCAAAGCCAAAGAGGAGCAAATTTAAGAGAGATTAACTCTCCAAAGGCACTACCCCATAGGATAGAGTATCTCTTCGTGAACTCTGTCGCATGCCCTCAATACCTCTTGACCTAATTTTAAATCCATCGCGCCAAGTGAAGCATCAAGCTGTTCGCTTGAAGTTGCACCGATGATTGCGGATGCAACAAAATCAAACTGCTTTGACCATGCTATCGCCATTGTAACAGGGTGCAGACCGGCATCAGCGGCGATTTTGAGGTATTTTTGCGTAGATGCAACTGTTTTGTCATTCATAAACCTGCCTGCCATGACTCTTTGTCTGGTGTTTGGTGATCGGAGATACTCTGCAAAACGCCCTTTTGGAGCTCCCGGTTGATTGTATTTGCCGCTCAGTACACCGCCTGCAAGCGGTGAGTAGGGCAGAAGGGAGATTTGCTCTTTTTGACAGAGGGTTGAGAGTCCGTCAAGATCGCGTCTGTTGAGCAGGGAAAAGTTGTTTTGTATGGACTCAAAACGCACCAGTCCTTTGAAGTGTGAAGTCATAACTGCTTTGGTCGCACCATAGGCAGTATCGTTTGAGGTGCCGATATACCGGACTTTGCCGCTTTGTACTAGGCGATCAAAAGCCTCCAAGGACTCCTCTATGGGTACTATGGTATCTGGCCAATGCATCTGATAGAGGTCGATATAGTCGGTTTTGAGCCTTTTGAGACTCCCCTCTACCGCTCTTTCGATATGAAATCGGTCAATGGCTGTCAATCCGTGTCGGATAGGCGGCACAAACCAGCCATTCGCTGCACCGGCTATTTTGGTAGCGAGGATGATGCTCTCTCTTGGTTTGGATTGGAGCCATTCGCCAAGCCACTCTTCCGTGATACCGGCAAGTTTGGCTTGAGGCGGGACAGGGTAGAGTTCGGCACTGTCATAGAAATTGACCCCATACTCATACGCTTTGTCAAGTATGGCAAAAGCCTCTTTTTTCTCGCACTGCGTACCAAATGTCATCGTCCCCATACATATCGGGGAGACTCTTAGCCCGGTTCGTCCTATATAGCGATAGTTCATTGTGATCCTTTTGAGACGATTTTGATTGATTATAGCGAGGATGTGATAAAAATCAAAACTTAAAAATCTTCATGTATTTTTTCGATAAGGGGGACTAAAGTTTGCTTAGCTACAATGCGTAAACATTCAAAAATCAATAATGGAGCAGAGTATGGCAGTTGAAAAAGAAAATAGTGTAGTAGCGATCGAATACGAAGTCAAAGAAGTCGGCGGAGCAGATATAATCGACTCCAACAAAGGGGGGCATCCGCTCGAGTTTATCACGGGAAAGGGGCAAATCATCCCCGGACTAGAGAGCGCGTTGGTGGGTATGTCCAAAGGCGAAAGCGGAGATTTCAAGATAGATGCGGCTGATGCGTATGGTTCTTTTGATCCTGAAGCAGTGCAAGTGATCCCAAGAGACCAATTTGAGGGTATTGACCTCGAAGAGGGTATGGTGCTCTACGGACAAGGCGAGGGCGGTCAAACTGTGCAGGTGACTGTCAAGTCTTTCACAGATGAAGATGTAACAATCGACTATAACCATCCTTTGGCTGGAAAAGATTTGATGTTCACGGTAACCTTGCTTGATGAGCGAGAGGCAACAGTGGATGAGGTGATGACCGGTCAAGTAGGCGGAATGGATGATGAGTGCTGCAGTACGCATGGCGGTTGTGGCTGCCACTAAGCTC
>DZAQ01000207.1 GCA_022729615.1 Sulfurovum sp. | reverse complement strand
ATCTCAAACGGCGTATTTTATCCGACCTATTTCATCCTTACGGCGTTTATTACCGGTATTTTCATCGCCTTTATAATGATGGGGTTTCGGTATAAATTGGCATTTCCGGAAGTTGCCAAGACGATGTTGACCAACTTGGCGAAAATACAGGGGTTGCTCATCTCTATTTTGATATTTTTTGTAACATGGAAGATGTTGACAGATATCTATGGAGGTATGCCTGATCGCGCAGAGGTGGCAACTCATATCTTGGGTTCTTGGACATTTTGGGCAGAGGTGATACTCGCGATGGTCATACCTTTGGTGCTTGTCCTGCGAAGCGACGGACAGGCGCATAAGGCGTTATTTTATGCATCCTTGAGCGGTATGGTAGGAATATTTTTTATGAGATATAATCTCGTTCATGATACACAGCTCAAACCGCTTCAGATGATGAAAACCACAGAGTATCAGCTCAGTCCCGATTGGGTTCACTATTTCCCGTCGGCTACAGAGATTATGATCTCTTTGGGCGGTCTCGGACTCTGTCTGGCGCTCTACTATGCCGGAACCCGATATTTCAATCTTGACGCGGATGAGCACCATTAAGCAAAGGGGAAGATCGGATTGAAAAAAGAGTTATATATATTTGGGGGTATATTTTTATTTTTAGCAATCGGGATGCACTTTAAGGAGTGGATAGACCATCCCGTCAAACATGCTATGGAGTTGCCAAATGCCGGGGCATACGGTATCGGTGCGATCCACCCGCTTGTATTTACGGCAGCGCTCTATCTGGTGGTATTGACCGTTAGAAAGATTGTGGGACTTTTTGGAAGAAAGACAAAATAGCAAAACCTGCTATTTTGTCAAAGTAGTTTTATTAGAGGGGCAATACTCTGATATTTTCGTCAAGTTTTTCTCGAAGGATATTTTCAATCGCAAAAAGTGTACCGGTACTTGAACTGGCACATCCGCTGCAAGCGCCGAGATATCTTATATAGATATCGATATGCGCGCCATTCTCTTTGATATCGAGTATCTCCATGTTGCCGCCGTCCATGATGAGCATTTGGCGGATATTGTCATCTACAACCTTGTCAACCGCTTTGATTTTTTGGACGATCGTCATCTTTGTAAACGGTATATCCGCACCCCCGCCGGCAGCGTTGAGGGCGTTAGCCATCTTCTCTTTTTCGTATTCTGCCAAGAGATCAACGAGGTAAATATCCTTGGCTTCGTGACCGCCGGGTTTGATGCAGGATTTGCAAAATGCTCCCGCTTTCGTGTAATCTGTGATCTGTTCGATGGTGGTGAGATCATTGAGTCTGATCACCTCTTTGAGGGTTGAGAGACTCACTCTGGCACATTCGCAGACGATGATCTCAGCCTCAAAGCTATTGATATCAACCCCTTTATACTGCGCTGCCGCTTTTTTGATGACATCATACGCCATGACCGAACAGTGCATTTTTTGAGGCGGAACAGCAGGGACATCGGGGGTGTCACGCATCGCTTTTTCGACATCTATATTGGTGATCTTGACCGCCTCATCTACGGTTTTGCCTCTGCAAAGCTCCGCCATAGTGTCACTGCTCGCTATTGCCGTACCGCATCCGAAACTTTTGAATTTGGATTC
>DZAQ01000206.1 GCA_022729615.1 Sulfurovum sp. | reverse complement strand
TGGTGTTCTTTGCGGTATTGTCTGAAAGTTTCTATTTGCGGATAGCCCTTCTCGAAGGTCTCTTTGCTGACTCTGACATCTTTGGTAAGATAGATGCGTCCGTCATACTTTACTACGATCTCATCGAGCTGATCGAGCAGTTCAAAGAGCCCTTTTTCTATCTTGAAATCCAGTGCAAGAGAGTATCCCTCTATCGGAAACGAGAGATAGTTTTCGTTGGCTTTGCCGTAGAGTTTGAGTACGGCGAGGAATGAGCCTTTGCCTGACTTTGAAATGGCTGTCAGTATCTCTTCTAGCCCCTCAAAGCTTCTCTCCTTGGGGAGGATAAACTGATACTGGGTAAATCCGCTCTTTCCATAGATACGATTCCAATGACCGATGGCATCCAACGGATAAAAGAAAGTATCGATATCGACTCTTTGTTTGGAGACTCTCTCTTTTGCTTTGCCATAATAGAGCCAGTTAAAAGCTCTTACGCTCCAATTATTGAGCGCAAACGATGGGAAGCTAAAAGGGATGTTTTTTTGCTTTTTGGTGCGATAGTCTAGTTTGCCGTCCTCCCTGAAATCACCCACCATCAAGAGACACTTGCCTATCTCGTC
The DNA here is from genome assembly GCA_022729615.1 of Sulfurovum sp. Classification (GTDB taxonomy): domain Bacteria; phylum Campylobacterota; class Campylobacteria; order Campylobacterales; family Sulfurovaceae; genus SZUA-451. Next base: position 1,016 of record DZAQ01000206.1, on the reverse strand, counting down.
GCCCTTTGCAAGACAGTCGATCCATGCGACGGAATAGGGCATATTTTTATACTCTTCAAAAGCCTCGAAGGTCTCTTTGAGGTTGCTTGTCTTGATGGTAGTCTGATCGATATATTTGGAACGGATTTTCTTGAGTGTGATCTTGGCATCGAGGATCACGCCAGTCAGCCCCATACCGCCGCAAGTAGCACGGAAAAGCTCATCGCCTTTGCGGACCGTCTCTATCTCACCGCTAGGCAGCATCAGTCTAAACTCCTCGACGCATTCGCTAAAGCAGCCCTCGACATGGTGGTTTTTGCCATGCACATCACTGGCGATCGCACCGCCTACCGTGATGAGCTTGGTGCCCGGTGTGACTTTGAGAAACCACCCTCTTGGTACAAAAGATTCCAAGATCTCTGAAAGCAGAACCCCTGCTTGGATATGCAGCACGCCCATCGTCTCATCGAAGGAGAGAAAAAAGTCATTTGGCTTGCAGTAGATGATATTTTCAGCCAAAGCGCTATCGCCGTAGCTTCTGCCGTTGCCGTAGGGTATGAGATGATCATGTGTTTTGATGACCCCTTGGAGAGCCTTCTCTGTCTCAAACTTGAATATTCTGCTTGCTATTTTGGGGTACATTCCCCAGCTCATAAGGCTCATATTGCCGCCTCCCCTTTGTGGATGAATACATACTTCTTGTCCAGAAAGTACTTAATGAGATAACCGATACTTAGACCTATAACTGCGCCAAGATACTTGGCATTTGGGTTGCCGGAAAGCGAGTCAAATGCGATCTCTGTTCCCCAAAAGATCAGCGTCGTAAAGACCCCCATCAAAGAGTAGAGCAGAAACTTCTTCGCATCATCTCTCTTGTCTATGGGGGTATGGTAGAAGATAAATTTTTTATCCAAAATATATTTGACCACCAAACCGGCAAGTGTCCCAAAAAACATCGCCACATACAAAGAGCCAAAACCGTCATAGGCTCCAAAACTCAGGTATTGAAACAGGAGGTTAAAAATCGTGGAGATGAG
>DZAQ01000076.1:3696-6732 GCA_022729615.1 Sulfurovum sp. | reverse complement strand
CAGCAAATCATTGATGAAAATCAATAAAAAAAAGATAATTTAATGTATGATATATTTTATATCTATATTTTTGGAGGGATAAAAATGTGGTTTTTTTCACTTTTTGGATCAAAACATAAAAAACTTGTCAAAAAATGGCAAGATGAGCATGGGCGGATTGTTGTTTTGGCTCATAAAGTAATCGGCGCATATTCCAAAAATGATCACAAAGAAGCAAAAAAATTGCTTCGGGAGTTGAATAGTTTGGCTGTAGATCATATTATGGACGAAGATTTAGAATTTTACAATACGCTTAAAGATCACAAGATGGATGCAAAAACTGAAACTCAGATCAAAGAGTTTGTAGCAACATTTAAAGGTACCAAAATGGCATTGATGAACTTTTTAACAGCTTACACAAAAGAAGATGCGGTTTTGGATGAAAAATTTTTTCATACCTTTAATGAGATTGTTGAAGTACTGGGGAAAAGAATTGCTTTTGAAGAAGAGAACCTCTACAGTGATTTAAAAGTCAAATAAGGATATCCCTAAAACCTGCCGATGAACTGCCACAACTTTTTTGTAGAGGTCGTTTCAGTTCCAATGCCACAAATGATAAGCAGTTATTGACTGCTAAACACATTTCACCTCACAGCGGCAGGGATTTGTCATTGTATTATTTTACTCCAAATGCATCGCGGGCAAGCTCTTATAGTATGCTACCACCCGCTCATCCACGCTGATCACTTTTTGGAGATACCTGGCTATATCTCCTCTGCTTAGATCTATTTTGAGATTTTTGGGGTCGATCGCCCTGGATACGGCGACATAAAACTGGCTAGGCGCGAAGATATGATCTACATTGCATACGAGATTGTCGATACTCATCCCTTGAGATTTGTGGATCGTCACCGCATAGGCAAGGCGGAGAGGAAACTGTGAGAGCGTAGCCAGAGCGATAGTCTCAAGTGTTCCGTCGGGAGCGATGAGCATATCGTGCAGTTCAAAATCATGCCGCTCCACCCTTACGAAGATATCCTCTTTTTCGACGATCAGATACTCCTCTTCTATCTTTCGCAAAACTCCTCGTTCGCCATTGACGAATTTACCCCATCTATTGACCGTAAAGAGTACCGGAGCGCCCTCTTTGAGTGTGAGCTGCTCGGCAACAGGAAGCATTTTGATCCATCCTTGCAGCTTGTTTTCGTGGATCGGCATATGTGTCTGTATCGTCGCAAAGAGGATCGTCTCATCGCTTGCAAGAGCGTCAAGCTTCATCCTGTTGGTCTGCTCCACTTCATGATTTCGTCCATAAAGGTATGTAGGCTCTTGCTTATAGACCTCCTCATGGTTGCAGAGCTTCAAAAAATAGGAGACTACCTCATCATCGCACACACCGCAGCGTACTTTGTTTAAAATATCAGTAAATTCACTATCTTGGGTACGCATCATCTCTCTCAGTTCGATCACAAAAGGGTCAAATGCACCCCAGGCACTGCTCTCAAAAGCATAGAGCTCTCCGCCAAAAAGCGTATCTCGTTTTTGCTCTTTTTGTATCGGCGGCAGCTGAAAAAAGTCACCTACAAAAAGCAATTTGCCCAAGTACCCTGCGGCACTGAGACGGTAGGCGATCATATCGAGCAGATCGACGCTCACCATAGATATCTCATCGATGATGATCAATTCTGTAGCTTTGAGTATCTTTTGCAGTTCACTCAACCGCTTTTTGGCTCTTTTGTCGTTGATTTTCAGCTCCTCAAGAGTGCCTGTGATCCCAAATACAAAAAAACTATGCACGGTAAACCCGCCGATATTCACCGCGCTCACCCCTGTAGAACCAAGCGGCACGACCCCTCTGCCCTCTTTTTGGTATGCTGCGATCACCTCATTTGTAAGATAGCTCTTGCCCACCCCTGCCCCGCCTGTGAGGAAGACATGGCGCTCTTGGAGTGCGGCAAGTAGATTTTCGAGATTACTCATCTATATCCAGCCCGATCGATCTGCCCTTGACGGCACCTGCTGTGGATGCTTTTGGCGTTTTTGAGTGAAGTTGCAAGATCATCACTTTCGTCACCCAAATGGAGCCAAAGCTCGGAGATCATCCCATCTTGGCAGAGCATTTCGACACGCTGTCCGCTTCCTTTGCCAAAACTCTCATCGACCTTAAATCGAATCTGCTCTATCGTCACAACCTTTCCCGCATTGAGGGCAAAGAAGCGCCCGATTTTTGAACTATTGACCTGCGAAACAAGCGAAATCGCTTTTTGGAAATAACTCTCCGCATCCCCTCCATAGCAAGATCCATGCTTGACCCATTCATGGCGATCGAGATGCGAAGAGACACCCGGCATCACTCGCTCCAGTGCCTCCGCAGTCACCGCACTCAAAGTCGGCTGAGGAAGCCTATTCCAATGTCTGTTCGTATCAAATTGTTTCAACTCATAAGAAACTCCGCAGTAGCTATTCTCTTGTGGCTGCGGCCAAAGCCCATGCAATACAAAAAGAGTTTCATCCCTGTAGGCACTCATCGATGGTCTGCACTCCTTTTTGCTTCGATGGGTCTCACAAAAGGCATTGTGCCAGCTCAGTGCCAAGATAGACTCATTTGCACTCTTTTTTGAGACTACGACACCAGAATGCTTCACCCCATTCTCTTGCTCTGCATTTTTTTGAGTTTTATCAAAACAACTGCCATCCACCCATCTTTGAGAAGGATTTTGACCTTTGACGATGATGAGCTTCTGCCCTTTGTGTTCTTGCAAAACTGTATAAGATTTTGCAGTATCAAGAGTTACATGATCGGTGTTTTGAGTATGCTTGAGATTGTTGAATGCTTCACAGCTTTTGAGAGGCAAAGCATCAAATCTCGCAAACAGCAAAGCAGAAAAAGAGAAAAATAAGAGTAGTCTTTGCATTGTTCCAACGATGTTTTTGTTTAGTATACTCAAATTACACTTGTATCCACAATCACCCTTCATTCAGAGGGTTCTATATGCAGTCTCAACTATTTTATAAAATCTCGATATACTGCACAAATTTTCACAAGGAGCCCGGCAC
>DZAQ01000076.1:0-3596 GCA_022729615.1 Sulfurovum sp. | reverse complement strand
GATATTACTGCTCCCTATCCGCATTTTCAGATGCATCCATAACATACAAATTGATACACAAGAGCGCCTTATACGCTCTTGGGATGGCGTATCATCTCATCCCGAATCCCTTTTAATTTTTCTTGATAATTCTCCCCATCTCCAAATTCCAAAAATTCCCTATAATAGCGATGTCGATAGTATATCTTCTTGGCATGTTTGATAGGACAGAAGTAGAGCTCCGTTTTAGCCGCGATCTCGGCACTGTAGTGCATCAAGCCGTTAAAATAGGAGCAGAACATACAATTGAGCTTTTCAATAGAGTTGAGATACCTCAAATAGCGCCTGTCAAAAACGATATAGTCGCCGCGCCTCACAAACTCAAAGCCATAAATACGGAAGATCACATTTTGATAGACAAAGAGCATCACATCAAGTATCATTGCAGGGAGCACCATCGCATAGACGAGCGGCGAAGTGAGCAGATGAGACAAAGGTATCTCTGAAAAAAACTGAAAAATCCCCTTCATATTCTCACGCTGTTTTTTAAGAACACTCTCTTCAAATTTGATATACCCCTCTTGGATCTCATAACTGATAGTATTTTCGTGCGCCTCGATCTCTGCCTTGAGTTTCTCCTCAAGCACCTCCATCTGATCGATAAGCTCTTTGATACTTCTATTCATTCCTGCCTCCCTGTAGTATTTGTACCATAGAGCTCTCCAAAGCGCTCTTTGTATATCAGATAGAGCCTTGTATCAAACTCCAACTGATGATAGTTCGGCTCGATATAGACGCAAAGTTTGTAAAATGCCTTATTGTGCTCTTTCTCTTTGAGATGCGCCAATTCATGAGCGACGATCATCCGAAGGAAGGCTTCAGGGGCATTTTTGAAAAGATGTGAGATGCGTAACTCGTTTTTCGCCTTCAGCTTGCCCCCTTGGACTCTGGAGACAAAGGTGTGCATCCCCAATGCCCGATTGAGCTCTTTGATCTTCGTATCATAGAGCACTTTTGAAAGCGGGGCTGTATTTTTGAGTCTGCTGTTTTTCATCTCCTGCACAAATGCATAGAGCGCTCTATCTGTCGAGTGGGCATGCACTTGAGGGTAGCGAACAAAGAGATAATCACCCAATTTGTTTTGTTCAATGAGCTGGCGAACCTGCGACTGGAGATGGGGAGAGTATCCGCTGATAGTTTTTAGCATAGGCAAATTATATCTCATTTTGGTACAATAAAACAAAAAGTCTTCCTATGATATTTGATGATCTCGCCTTTCTTGATAATCTGCCCCTTGAAGCCTACGGCAAACATTTCGGCTCTGCAGACAAACCCAAAAATAGTTCCCGAAAATTCCGCTCCAACATGATGCTCAATCCGCTCAACTTCAAACATCTCAACTCTATCGACAACAACGAAGCAGATATGATCACGCTCAATCTCGAAGACGCCATCGCTCCAAGCCGCAAAAAAGAGGCACTCTATAATATCGCGCTCTTTCTTTCGCATCTTGAAGCCTCCAAAAGCTTCGTCATCGTTCGCACAAACCCTATCGATGCAGGCGGCGCGGAAGAGATCGCCTTTTTGAACAACTTCGGATTTGATGCTGTACGCATCCCAAAAGTCAAAAATGAGCTAGAGATCGCCCGTGCCCTCACCCTGCTCGCGCCCAATAAGGAGCTGCATATCTCAGTAGAGACGAAAGAGGCATTCGCAAACCTCCCCAAGCTTCATATCGATGAACGGCTCACGGTTGCCAATCTAGGCATCCTTGATCTGCTCAGCTCCTTAGGACTTCCCCAGTCTATCGTGCAAATCGGCAATCCGACAATCGATTATATCCTCGCCAAATTTCTCATCGATGCCAAGAGCTGCGGCATACTGCCTATCTCATTTATGTTTCAAGACTACAAAGATACCGCGGCTTTCAAGCAGTGGTGCCAGTATGAAAAGAGGATGGGCTTTGGCACAAAAGCCTGCATGGGACCGGCGCAAGTCGCTATCGCCAATGAGGTATTTGAGCTTGACAGCGAAAGCATCAAAAGAGCAATAGAGATCAAAGAACTTTTCGAGGAGCATTCCCAAAGAGGCATTCACGGGTTTATGCACCCGGAGCATGGCTTTATCGATGAGCCTATCTACAAAGATGCCTGCATCACCCTTGGTTTGGAGTGAGCGCTTTTAGCCTTCCTGTGCTACAATCCATCCATGAAAAAAAGTGATACGATCAGCCATTTTACTACGACTATCATCAGCGGCAAATATCGCGGGAAAAAGATCAATATTCCGGCGATCGAGACTACCAGAAGCTCCAAATCAAGAGTAAGAGAGTCGCTCTTTGATACTCTTCAGTTTGATTTGATGGAGAAAAATTTTGTAGAAGTCTTCTCAGGAAGCGGTTCTGTCGGTCTTGAGGCGCTCAGCCGCGGTGCCGGGGAGTGCTACTTCATAGAGTACAACAAAGGAGCATACCAAACACTCGTAGAAAATATCAAAAAACTAGATCCGACGCACTGCCATCACTTTTTTGGAGATAGCTTCGAGAGGTTTCCGCTCATTCTCGAACTGCTTGCCAAAAGCCCGCAAAAGAGCTATTTCTACTTCGATCCCCCATTCTCCACCCGTGAAGGGATGGAGAGTATCTACCAAAAAACCCTTGCGCTTATAGAGCAGATCGATCCCCAAATATGCCAAATGGTCATTATCGAGCATATGAGCACACTTGAACTCCCTGAGCAAATCGGAGCAATGGAACGGTTCAAGCAGAAAAAATTCGGCAAAAGCACACTCAGCTACTACCGTCCAAATGAGGATGCATGACCCCGAAACTCCCCATTGTGAGCATTATCCTTTTGGGGAGTATCGGGCTTTTGACATTTTTGGGACTCTTTGTCTATCCGCTCTCTCCATATGATTTGGATGCAAATGCCATACTCCAGTCACCCGGTTCTGCTCATCTGCTTGGTACCGACAGACTGGGACGGGATCTGCTGGCTAGACTTATCCAGGGCGGTCAAGCCTCACTCATCATCGGTGTCGGCTCCGCGCTGGCAACCTCGCTCATCGGGTTGATACTAGGAGTGAGCGCAGGGTATTTCAAGGGGTATTGGGACAAGAGCTTTGTCATCATTGTCGATCTCTTTCTCACTTTTCCAACCTTCTTTTTGCTCCTCGCTCTCGTGAGCTACATCTCTGCCTCCACCCTCATCCTTATCCTCGTCATCTCTATAACCGGATGGATGGGGACTTCGAGGCTCATCCGAGCCGAAAGCTACCGCATAGCAAACCAACCCTATATCAAGATCCTCACCATTGCCAAAGTCCCCAAACTCAAGATCATCTTCAAATATTTTCTGCCTCTTTTGGCACCGATATTTTTTATAAGTTTTACCTTTGGAGTCAGTGGAGCGATACTTGCCGAGAGTGGGCTGAGCTATCTAGGTCTAGGCATCACCCCGCCTGATATGAGCTGGGGAAGCATACTCAGCGAAGGCAAATCAGTAATGGAGATCGCATGGTGGGTGAGCTTTTTCCCGGGTCTTTTGATCTTTCTGGTCACATTTTCATTGATACAGATCAGCGACTATCTCCAAAATATCGCCAACAAGAAAGAGAGT
>DZAQ01000205.1 GCA_022729615.1 Sulfurovum sp. | reverse complement strand
CATCGTATTGAATGAAACTCACTTGCCGGCATTCAAGGTCGCTTGATGGAGGTGGTAGGTAATGCCGGTGAGATGACTGCTTGAGCGTTTTACCCATCGGATCGCTTCAAGCTTTTGTGTGCCTTGAGGGATAGAGATGGCTCCTTTTGCCATCGATGCGGTGATATATTTTCTCTCGGCATTGACAGAGTTTTTTATCTTGATCTCACTCTCTTTCGCGCATTCGTAAGCCTTTTGATATGATTTTTGTTCGATATCATCCAAGAGCATTCGTGCACATCGGGCAAATAATTCCCGCTCATTTGCCAAGTCTTCAGATGTGCCCAGATAGATGGCTCTCTTTTCATCCTCTTCGCAGCGGTCAAATAGGCGCTGCAGATGATCCGCGATATGAATCATATCGATAAGTCTCTTCCAGTTTATCTCCTGACTCTCTTGGAGATGTATCAAATCGATAAAATTCTGTGTCTCATCCAATGCTTTTTGCAGAGCATCAAGATCAGCTTTTTGACCTCTTCGGGGATCATTGAGGAGATAATTGATATGAAGCAGAAGCGCCTTAAACTCCTCTTCCAGAGCCTTTTGTATCACGCTCAGCGCCGATGGTACATCTTCTAGCAGAGCGTAGTCAAATTTTTGCATATAGGGGAGTTTGGGGGATTTGATGAGATTTTCCATCATGCGCGCAAATGCACCCGTAAAGGGCAGGACGATCAAAACCCCCAAAAAATTAAAAAGCGTATGAAAAGCGACAAGCGCTATCTCTGCATTTTTGATAAGCATACCCGGTGCAAACTGCTCCCAGACCAGCGTATAGGGGGTGATGAGCAAAAGCGCGCCGAGTCCAGTAAAAATATTGTATATGACATGTGAAAACCCCGTTCGTTTGACATCGGTGGAGCCCCCAAAGGCTGCCATAGCAGCGGTAAATGTAGTTCCCACATCCATACCTATCACAAGAGCGGCAGCCTGTTCGAAGTTCACCGCACCGGCGTAGAGCATAGTGAGAGTTGCCGCTACTCCGGCGCTAGAAGATTGTGTGATCATCGTAGCTATCATGCCGAGCCCCAGCAGCTGTAGCCGTCCGATAATGGAATCTGATGGAAGATTTTGAGGTGTGATGATCCCCTCAAATGATGACATTCCCTCCTGCATCCATTCAATGCCAACGAAAATCAGTCCAAACCCTGCAAGCGCATAACCGAAAGCTGAAATTTTATCTTTGAAAAATAGCTTTAAAACCACACCCACCAATATCAGCGGCACCACCAGAGTGCCGAGTTTTAGCTTGAATCCAAGCAGTGCAACCATCCATCCCGTGATCGTCGTGCCGATATTTGCACCAAAGATAATCCCAAGCGCCTGAGGAAATTCAAGAAGTCCTGCCCCGACAAAACCGACGGCTGCAACGGTTGTCGCGCTTGAGGACTGCAAGATAGCCGTACCCAAAGCCCCCGTAAGCACACTGCTTGCAGTTGTGCCGGTAAAACGCATCAGAGCCTTTCTCACAGCATCCCCGGCAAGTGCATGAAGTCCATCCGTCATGACAATCATACCCATCATAAAGATCCCCATCCCACCCAAAGCTTTAAAAAGGGCAAAAAGTGTATCTATAGACATAAAAACTCCTTT
>DZAQ01000075.1 GCA_022729615.1 Sulfurovum sp. | reverse complement strand
AAGCCCGTGGGGGACATCACGGTTTTTGGAGATCCCAAACGGGGAGTTATTGCCACGGATATGCTAGAAGAGGATCATATTATTTTCGTCATCCTCGGGCTTGACCCGGGGATCTATCCCCAAGAAAAAAGCTGGATTCCCGCCTTCGCGGGAATGACAAGAACGGAGATAGGAGTGACGAGAAAAGGAACTTATTGTGCATGAGTATTCGATAGTACAAGCACTGCTAACCCAATGCGAGGATATAGCCCGTGAAAATGAAGCCGAATTGGTGAGTAAAATTGTCGTCAAAATAGGCAAAATGAGCGGTGTTGAACCCCATCTGCTTGAAATCGCGTTTCATACCTTCAAAGAGAAGACGGTGTGTGACGGGGCAGAGTTTGTGATGAGCGTTCAGCCTGTTGTGATCGAGTGCCGCGTGTGCGGGGCGGTAACGGAGCTGGAGAAGTTTCATTACAAATGTCCCTCGTGTGAAAGTTTGGATGTCAAAGTCATAGACGGTGAAGAGATGTTTTTGATGTCGTTGGAGATGGAGTAGTCCATACGAATGGCAACAGTGTGTGATATGTCGGGTGGAGCGGTTACTCCACTGTGACACTCTTGGCGAGGTTGCGCGGCATATCGACATCATTGCCGAGCCGAACCGAGATTTCAAGCGCGAGCAGCTGAGTGACTACCATCATCTCGAAAAACTCCAGCATCGGATGGGCAGCGGAGAGGGTTTGGATGAAGTCGTCAGCCAGATCGAACGGTTCGGGAGAGATGGCCAAGATGGTCGAGTCTCTGGCGCTGAGCTCTTCTACATTGCTTTTGATCTTTTCATAATGGAGTGTTTTTGGCATGAGAGCGATCGTGAAAAGCTCGCTATCGGCAAGGGCGATAGGACCGTGCTTCATCTCCCCTGCCGGGTAACCTTCCGCATGCAGGTAGCTGATCTCTTTGAGCTTGAGCGCACCCTCAAGGGCGAGCGGAAAAAAGATATCCCGACCGATGAAGAAAAATCCATGTCCGTGCAGATAGCGCTTGGAGAGGCGGTGGAGTCTGCCGTGGAGCTCATCGGAGACAATCAGAGCTTTTGGAGTGTGAAGCATAGCTGAAATCTCTTCGGCGACTCTCTGCGGTGAGAGGGCGGATCGAAGTTTGGCAAGATGGAGACTGAGCATCCACAGCACCATCGCTTGAGTGGCAAACGCCTTGGTGCTGGCAACCCCCTTTTCGATCCCGGCACGCGTCAAGATGACGCCGTCACTCTCTCTGACGATGGAGGAGTTATCGACATTGCAGATAGAGAGGCTCTTGAGTCCTGCCTTTTTCGCCATCTTGAGCGCTTCGAGGGTGTCGGCAGTTTCGCCGCTCTGAGAGATCGTGACAAAGAGGGTGTTGGGGAGCAAAAGCGGCTCTTTGTAGCGGAATTCACTGGCGATTTCGACACTGCAGGGGATCTTGGCAAGGCGTTCTAGCAGATAGCTGGCAGTGAGTCCGGAGTGGTAACTGGTACCGCAGGCGCAGATCTTGATCTGCTCGATCCCGTCAAAAAATCCTTCATCCAGCTCCTCGAACACTACACCATCCTCTTTGACGCGCCCTATCATCGTATCGCTCATGACACTGCTTTGCTCGTAGATCTCTTTTTCCATGAAAAACCGGTATCCCTCTTTCTGTGCCATTGCTTTGTCCGATGCGAGAGCTCTTGTGACTATCTGGCGTACGCCATTGCGGTCAAAGAGGTGGATCTTCCCCTCTTTGGCATAGCCAAATTCGCCATCCTCGAGGTAATATACCTCTTTGGCTTTGCCGATGATAGGGGTGTCGGAGGATGCAAAATAGATATCGGATCCATCCAGTCCGATGAGCATTGGCGAGCCGTTTTTGGCAAAAAAGATCGTCTCGGGAGCCGCTTCGGTGATCAAAAGTGTGGCATAGGCGCCATGAAGCCGCTCTATGGTCTGCTTGAAGGCATCAAACGGCGATGCGGCGACAGCATTGTATCGTTCAAAGAGATGGACGATCGTCTCGGTATCCGTCTGACTTAGAAATGCGACCCCATTTGCTTGAAGCTCTTTTTTGAGTTCGGAATAGTTTTCGATGATACCGTTATGGACGACATAGCTGTATTGTCCCAGATGCGGGTGAGCGTTGAGTTCGGTAGGTTTGCCGTGTGTCGCCCAGCGGGTATGTCCGATCGATACGCCAAACCCGTCAGTATGGAACTCCTTGGTCTTTTCTCTGAGATTGCTCAGTTTCCCGACAGCCTTGAAGTGGTTGAGGTGCTCTGCCTCGATAACTGCGATCCCCGCCGAATCATACCCTCGATACTCAAGCTCTTGCAAGCCGTCTAGGAGTATCTCTTTTTTCTCTTTCGCGCCAATGTAACCGACTATTCCGCACATAAGTCATCATCCTGTGTTAATTTTTTTATTATTGTATCACTATATTGGCAAAAGTTCCCACCCCGCTCCATCAAGAACATATCCCTTGTCCGCATTTTGTGTGTATGGATCTTGGCCGTGATGATATCGATAGCGTATGAGTCAAAAAGGGTTACGATATAGGCGATAAGCCCTTTTTGGTCGGTCGTATTGAGTCGGAGCGTCACATAGTTTCTCGAATGGTCACAATTAACCGAGATATCCTCTTTGTGTATAATCGGTTTGCGCAGGGTGACACTTTTGCCAAGATCAAATCCCTCTTCGATGTATCTGGCGATGAATGGAAGTTCATCGTTTTGCGGCTTTTCACTAAATTCAAATTGAAAATATTTATACTCATCGGAGAGCTTGCAGAGATTCATGCTGGCGAGATTGTAGATGGAGAGTTTCCCTAGAAGGTACCCGATATTGAAATCATTTTTTCTTATGATCTCTATCGTGAGAAAGTCTTGATTGGTGATGAGATAATGAAAATCTTTGACACTCCACGCGTCTGTGGCGATTTGGATGATTTTTTCGGATGAATATCGGAGGAAAAAGAGGTTGGAAGGGATCGCCAATATCTTTTTTTGTTCCTGTTTTGGGAGTTGTTTGAATGGTTCATACAGCATCAGGCTTTTCTCTTTTTTGGCGCGTTGAGCAGTTTCGTTGAGCATCTCGGAGTGGCGAAGCGACTCAAGTGAAAGGGTATAGAGCGTATGGATGAGGTGCGCTGTGAAGCTGTTGTAAATGTCAGCCGCTACACCATTGAGGTCGGCGTAGGTGAGTATATAGATGAGATCAAGCATTTTTTTGGTTTTGAACCGCGACGCAAAGGACATAATGATTTTTTCGTCGTAGATATCCTCTCTTTGGGCGGTATTGCTCAAAAGAGTATGGTTGTGAATGAGGATGATGCCTGCTTCTGTCATATCGTCTGTCAGACCAAGCGCTTTGGCAAATATCTTGTAGAGTGAAGCTCCGACCAATGAGTGATCTTTTTTTCTCCCCTTGCCTGCGTCATGCAAAAGGGTGACAAGCTTGAGCATCTCCCGCTCATCAGCTTGGAGTGATCTGTAAAGCGCGAGTATGAACGGCTCTTTGATATGCTCAAGATGGTAGAGGCATGAGAGCGAATGGGTATCCACGGGGAAGAGGTGGTAGCCGTCAAATTGCGGGAGATTTATCACCACTTTAAGCGGCGGAATGGCGTATTCAAGAAGTTTCGCCTGACTGAGGGTTTCGAGCAGAGAGTGCGCATACTGTTTTTGAAAAATCTCTCGGATGAGCGGCAAGTAGTCTGCGGTGATTTTGTCAGGTTTGGGGGCATGGATGAGCTGTTGGAGCAGCAGGGGTGACGGCGCATACTCTTTGTCTGCATGGGCGGCAAGCAGATGGAGATGGCGCTTGAGCTGCGCATTTGGCGGAAGGTCGAATGGTTCAAGAATACCATCCTCTTTGATGCTGTACTTTTGGCATAGAAGCTCCAGCCAAATCGTCGTGTAGAGATGGACCGTCTTGAGGCTGTCAAGCGTCTTTTGGCTGCATTGGGTATGCGCCCTTTGTGACTCCTCATACCCCAAATACCTTGCGACATCAGGGATCTGTTCAAGCCTGAGAGTGTCCTCCTTTTTGCCGTTGACAAGGTGAAGCGCCGAACGCACGCGAAATATGAACTCAAGCGCGTGATAGAAGTGGTGGTACTCCTCTTCTAGAATGATGGAATCCGGAAGCTGCGGGATATGGTCTATATTGTATAAAACTCTCCCTATCCAATAGACAAGATTGGCGTCCCTCATCCCTCCGATGCCCTCTTTGAGGTTGGGTTCCATATTGAGCGGAAATTTTTTGTGCAAGGCGCCGCGTTCTGATAGCCGCTTTCGGATGAAGCTTTGCTGGTCATCGTGACGGATGGAGTCAAGTTCATTTCCTGCTTCTGCCCAAAGGTGGCGTGATCCATCGACAAATCGGGACTCGATGAGCGCTGTTTTGATGGTAATATCACTCCGTGATGCCTCCAAAAGTTCATCGACTTTATGGACGCGATGACCGAGCTTGAGTCCGCAATCCCAAAGAAGATAGAGGATCTTTTCGATAATAGACTTTGTGTTATAGCCCGGAAAATCCCTATAGACAAAAAGCAGATCGATATCGGAGCGCACGCAGAGCTGTTCACGCCCATAGCTTCCGAGTGCGGCGATACTCAGGGGGAGGGAATTTTTCATCGGCTGGTAGCTTTTGAACATTCCGTAGAGCGCTATTTTGTAAACAAGTTTCACAATTTCGTCTATTTTTCTTGTGTGTTTGAGAAGAAAATCTCTCCCGCCTGAAGTGGTGAAGGTTTCACCGAGTGTTTGAAAGTAGGCTGCGATATCGGATTTGAGAAGTTTTGCCATTTGAAAATCCTCTGCGTTCTCATAAAGCAGATTCTCGATCTCCTCTTTTATCCCCACTGTGAAACCCCTTATCTTTTGATGCTATAATAGCGAAAAAATCTAGGGGATTGAATTGCTGCAACAAAGAGTGATCGAGAAGATTAGAAATGCAGAGCGGCTTGGGCAGGAGGAGGGAGAGAGCCTCTATGACCTTGATCTCTATACGCTTGGAGAGTTAGCGGACAGCATCAGGCGCCAAAGATACGGCAAAAAAAGCTTTTTTAATATCAATCGCCATATCAATCCGACCAATATCTGCGCCGATACCTGTAAATTCTGCGCCTACTCCGCAAGCCGCAAAAATCCAAACCAATATACGCTCACCCATGAAGAGATAGTGCAGATCGCGAAAAACTCTTATGCGAACGGCGCTAAAGAGGTGCATATCGTCTCGGCGCACAATCCCCAAGCAGGGCTAGAGTGGTACTTGGGAGCATTTCAAAAGATCAAAGAGGTATTGCCGCAGCTGCATGTCAAGGCATTGACGGCGGCGGAGGTCGATTTCCTCTCCAGAGAGTATGGGCTTAGCTATGATGAGGTGCTCGATCGGATGATCGAAAGCGGTGTTGATTCGATGCCCGGAGGCGGGGCGGAGATATTTGATGAGGGGGTGCGTGATTTTATCTGCAAAGGGAAAGTGACATCCGAGCAGTGGCTTGATATCCATCGCAAATGGCATCAAAGAGGGCGCATGAGCAACGCTACGATGCTTTTTGGGCATGTGGAGGAGCGCAAACATCGGATAGACCATATGCTCAGGCTTCGCACGCTCCAAGATGAAACAGGCGGATTCAACGCTTTTATCCCGCTTGTCTATCAAAAAGAGAACAATTTCCTCAAAGTCAAATCCTTTCCGACCGGACAAGAGATCCTCAAAACTTACGCGATCAGCCGTATCTTGCTTGATAATATCCCCCATATCAAAGCCTACTGGGTGACCGCTTCCATCGGGCTGGCATTGATAGCGCAAGAGTTTGGGGCAGATGATTTGGATGGAACTATCGAAAAGGAGTCGATCCAGTCTGCCGCAGGAGCAAAGAGCAGCAACGGGATGAATCTCGATGAGTTTGTCGGTTTGATCAGAAATAGCGGTTTTGACCCTGTGGAGCGCGATAGTCTTTATAATGAACTCAAGGCGTATTGAGTCCGAGTTCTTTTTTGGAATACCGCAGGATATATCCGTCATCGTCAGCGATATAGACGAATCCCTCGCTGTCAAATGCGATCCCCTCTTGCGCGGATTTTGGGAGCTTGAGCTCTTGAAGGAGTGATTTTTTGGCAAGATCATAGACCAATAGACGATCATTGTCATCGCTTACAATATAAAGCAAGTCATCTTCTATCGTCAGACCGGCAAGATCGCTGAGTTCAAGATCTATGAGGTCGATTATGGCAGCCCTGTTGCCTTCCAATTTTGCAACTGCGATGAAAGAGTTTTCACTCTTTTTGGTCTGTTTGGCGAGATAGAGGAGATCGCCTTTCGCGGCTATCCCTTCGATGCCGCTTTTTTTGTCGATGAGCGCTACTGTTTGCCCTTGATAGTTTGTATCGATCGTGATTTTTTCTGTGGCGCCGCTTTGCCTGTCATATCGCAAAAGCCCCTCATTCTCTACGACAAAAATCAACTCTTTTCCCGTGCAGACAACACCCTCTAGGTCATACTCTCCGACTTTGCTTTGATGGAGAATTTTCCCTTTGGTGTCTATCTCATAGTACCACCCCTCATCATTGACGATGACGAGTCTTCCGCTGTCAGGGCAGTAGTCGATCCCCGATGCCTCGGGAATCTTGGCTATTTTGTTTGAGTTTGTAAATCTCCAGGCAAGCGCCGATACGGCGATTGCAACGATAATGAGCAAAATAAGATATTTCATTCCAAAATCCTTTATTGTCTTAGTGGGTGAACTTTATCTAAAATCTGCTATATTCTATATAT
>DZAQ01000204.1 GCA_022729615.1 Sulfurovum sp. | reverse complement strand
ACGCTCATTCCTATAAATTTGGTAGTTCGCGCTTAGGGCATTGTATGTACATTTTAGCAATTGACGGTTTTCAAACAAACTGCCGCTTAGCGCCACGCCATTGATCGCGATATTGGCATCGGCAAGTTCGACCTGCTGGCTTATAAAATCTGCTAATGAATCTATAAAGCCGTAACTCAATAGAAATTCATTGACGCCTGCCAACTTGAAACTTATTGCAGATCTGATCGACAATCTAGGATCTAGTTGATACCCATTGACTGTTTTAACTATTTTATAATCGATGCGGGGACCTGATTTGCCATTAAATTCAAGTGCTGCGGCCTCAAGCCGTTCACATCCGTCCATGATTTCACCGCCCCTGCAAAGACCGAGAAATACGGCAGCCATAGCCCAAAGTCTGCTGATCATCGATGCGTTTTCTTCTCCCTCAAAAGAGATCTGCTCCAAATGCTCATACTCATCTGCATAAGCTTTTTTATAGTTCTCTGCCAGCTTTGCTCCCGCTTCATCCATCTGTGCTATCGATGCAAGCATCGCTTTTGGAGAGCTCATAGACTCTTCTAAAAAATAGACCATTGGTGTATAGCCGATTTTAGGCGAGAAACTGCATATCCCAGAATGATGGCTCCGACTTAGATAGACACCGCATAGAGATTTCCCCTGCAGACCATGCTCCAAAACGATCGAGCGAAGCGCGGCATGAGCCGGTTCAAAGGAGATTGACGGGATATGAAGCGGCGCCTCTCCTTTGGCCGCAAACCATACGCATGCCCTCAAATCCTGTTCCGCATCCGCATCAACTGATATTCCGTTTTCGGTCCATGATGCATAAAAACTCTCAAAAAGACAACAGGAATTTTGTTTTGGTTCCATTTGATGGTGCCATGGAAGCATATCGCGCCCTATATGTATAATAACATGATGACCGAGAGCCGAAGCCACGCGAAGCAAAGGCGGTTGATCGCAACAGATAGCTTCAACTCCTTTGCGAGACAATGCAGTACTTAATGCCAATGTAATTTTATCATCCGCAAAAAAAACGGTATAGAAAGATTTGGTCAAACCATATTCGGCTCGAAACTTTAACTTTGGCTTTAAACGCACCGAAGGCTTTTCGATCAACATCAGCGCATCTAGCTCACCTTGTGTGATAACCCATGAGGAAGAGATATTTGAAGGATTGCAGATCAAAATACCTTTTTCGTCTTCTCTTCCAAGCAGCGAAAAGCGTCGGACTCCGTTGAAGGTCGGCAGAGTGAGAACTCCGTCCTCCATCAGTCGTTTTGCCAGTTCCGAAAACAGCTCATCGCTCCTGTGGGTATCTATTTGCGCAGATAAAAGCAGATCCTCCATGCATAATTTCTGATTGCTAAAACCACAAATATTACACTCTTCGAACGGATCGAGAGTCAGAACGATCTTCTGTTCACATTTGGGACAGCAGGGGAGGCTAAAATAAGTTTTTTTTACAGACAAAGGTTGAGATTCATTCGATACTTCTAGCTCTTCCATGGTGTAACCGCGCAAAAAAAGCGATTGCGGCACAACTGTCGAAATCAGCTCAGCAAGTTCTTCAAGCTCAGACTGCTCTCCTGATGCCTCTATAATATAATTCTCATTCTCTTTGTGAGTT
>DZAQ01000203.1 GCA_022729615.1 Sulfurovum sp. | reverse complement strand
TTAATACCCCTGCATCTCACCTTCAAGATAGACCAGGGATGCTTTGAGTGCTCCCAAGACACTGATATGCTCCTCTTGAAGTTTTTCAAGACAGAGTAGTCGCAGTTTTTCCAGATAGAGATCCAGTAATTCTTCTTGATTCATGCGTTTATCCTTTGTGTGTGGTATTAAGAGGAGCAGCTAAGTCGTTGGTTTTTGAAAGCCTGCGGTGTTGCCTGAGCCCAGCGCTCAAACTCAGGGTGTTCTTCAAAAGGGTTTTGTGCGATGCTAAACAAATCATTCACCACTGAAAAATCCCCTTGTTCTGCAGCATCGATGGCTTCTTGGAGCATGTAGTTTTTGAGGACATATTTGGGGTTTGCGCTGAGCATCTGGGCTTTTCTTCTAGCGGTTGGAAGGGCAGCGATGCGTGCATCGTATCGGTCCAGCCATGTCTGCATGGGTTCATGATACAGTCCTGTTTTAAGCAGCGCATCTCTGTCGCCCTCATAGTGGCTGAGTGTTCTTAGAAAGAGCGTATAGTCCACATGGAGTTGTTCTAACATATCGAGCATGTCGTCTATGAGTTCAGGATCACCTTCTATCGTGCCTTCAAGCCCCAGTTTTTTACACATATAGTAGTGAAAATAGCGCATATAGACTCTGTCATATAGAGCCAAAAGGGGTTCTGTTTTTTCCAAAGGAGCAAGGGGGCTAAGTGCCATCATGAGAGATTTGAGATTCCATTTGGCGATAGAGGGTTGATTTTCAAACGCGTAACGCCCCTCTTCATCGCTATGGTTGCAGCTATGATGATGGCTAAAATCATCCAAAAAAGCAAAAGGTCCGTAGTCTATCGTTAGACCTGCGATGGACATATTGTCCGTGTTCATCACGCCGTGGTTGAAGCCTGCGGACATCCATTGTGCCATGAGTCTGGCGGTGATGACCATCACTTCATTAAACAGCAGGGTGTAACGCTCTTCTTTGTCTTTGATGTGAGGAAAACTCTCATCGATGACATAATCTGCCAAAGCTTGAAGCTCCTTGAACATCCCTTTGTGGGCATAGTACTCAAAGGTGCCAAAACGAACCCACGAAGAACTGACACGACAGATGATAGCCCCTTTTTCACTCTGCTCACGTCTTACTCTATGCTCTGAGCCTATAAGTCCCAAACAAAGCGTTGTGGGGATGCGAAGTGCTTGCATGGCTTCAGAGATGAGGTATTCGCGGATGCTAGAACGCAACACGGCGCGCCCATCACCCCCACGGGAGTATTTGGTCTTGCCTGCACCTTTGAGTTGGAGATGGTACTTGCCTATCGTGCCGATGTTGACAGCCCTGCCGTCACCCAGTCTGGGGACAAAATACCCAAACTGATGCCCTGCATAACACATGGCAAAAGGTTCAGAGTGTGGATGGATGTACTCCGTATTGAGCCACTTCACAAAGGTATCGGTTTGAAGTTCCTCCTCATCAATCTCAAGCACTTTGGCAACGTCTTTGTTGGCGTGGATGAGGTAGGGTGCTTCAAGCGGCGTGGGTGAGACTCTGTCGTAGCATTTAGCGGGTAGCGTTAGATAAGGATTGGTCAGTGTGAGTTCGTTTAGTTTCATGCACTTATAGTAGCTTGTCAAACTTTAATCGCACTTAC
>DZAQ01000202.1 GCA_022729615.1 Sulfurovum sp. | reverse complement strand
CCGGATTTTTTATCATACTTGCTATGACGCTGAATTTTGGATTTTTTTATGGGGATCTTGCCGATATAGCGCTCCATGACAAATATGAACTTTTTGCCGCGATCATAGTCAACACTATTGCTACTGTTATGAAATTGGGCGATAGGACGCAGATGGGCTCTGTTCTTCTAGCGACAAGTCTGGTTGCCATGATACAGCTCATCGTAGCAGCAAGCGTATGGACCATAGCAGCCTATACAGTCGGCGAGATCGACAGAGGAACTTCATCTATCATTGTAAGTCTC
The DNA here is from genome assembly GCA_022729615.1 of Sulfurovum sp. Classification (GTDB taxonomy): domain Bacteria; phylum Campylobacterota; class Campylobacteria; order Campylobacterales; family Sulfurovaceae; genus SZUA-451. The sequence continues at coordinate 1,360 of DZAQ01000202.1, read as the reverse complement.
AGCGGCGGCGCGCTTCTTGCCAATATCACAAGTGTTATCTTATATATCGGCGATACCCTCAAATCCAAGAGATAAACGGCGATGAAAAATAGCTCATTATGGATCATTCTGCAAAGAATGAGAGCGCCGTTTTTGGTCATCGTGGTTACCTATACCATCTCCATCATCGGGCTGCTGCTTATCCCGGGCGCAGACAGCAGCGGCAAACCCTATCAGATGACTATTTTCGATGCGTTCTATTTCATCACCTACACAGCCACCACGATAGGTTTTGGTGAAATTCCCTATGCCTTCACCTATCCGCAGCGGATGTGGGTGAGTTTTTCTGTCTATTTCAATGTCTTGGGGTGGTTTTACGGGATCGGTACACTAGTAGCGCTTCTGCAGGATAAGTTTTTTTTGCAGGAGATTGCCAAAGGAAACTTCAGAAGACAGATCAAAAATCTCAAAGAGAAATATATTTTGGTTCTCGGATACAATCTCATCACGGCAGAGATCATCAAAAAAGCGATCGAAGAGGGGATACGAGCTGTCGTCGTAGAAAAAGATCAAACCAAAATAGATGAGCTATTACTAGAAAACTTCACGCCTCATGTTCCCGTACTCAATGCCGATGCATACAGTCCGCAAGCCCTTGTGGATGCCGGCATCCACTCTATCTACTGTCAAGCTGTAACGGTACTCTTCCAAAATGATGACCTCAACCTGCGTATCGCTACGACCGTAAAACTCCTCAACCCAAAAGTGAGGCTTGCCGTCAAAGCAACGACACATCAGCACACTGAGATGCTGCAAGATTTGGGAGCAGAGATCATAGAAAATCCGTTTGAGATCATCGCAACCCAAACACAAAAGGCGATTCAGTCCCCCCATCTTCTGCGTCTTGAGAGGTGGCTATACGGCACAAGCGAGCTCACTGAGTCCTATATCAAATTTCCAAAAGGCAATTATGTCATTTGCGGGTATGGAAGGATGGGGGAGGTTCTTTACAAGGTTTTGAAAAAGCATGGCAATGGTGTCAAATGCCTAGAAACGGATCCCACGAAACTTCATTTTGTTCGTGATGATGAGAAAGATGATGTGTTGCTTATAAAAAACTATGATAAAAAGAGTCTTATGGAGGCGGGGACTCAGACTGCTTCAATGATCATCGCCGGCACCAAAAACGATACGACCAATCTCACTATCGCCATTTTGTCCAAAAAACTCAATCCAAAAATCAAAACTATTGTGCGTGAAAATGAGATGGAGGATTTCTCTGTTTTTCAAAATACGAAGGTTGACCGTATTTTGATGCCCTCTCGCATACTCATAGACAAGACTATCAATGCCATCATCAGACCAACTGCAGACACTTTTG
>DZAQ01000074.1 GCA_022729615.1 Sulfurovum sp. | reverse complement strand
GTAGCGTGAGAATATTTTTTCTATTAACTTTTTTTGCCTCGCTTCTCTTTGGTGCGAAAGCGGTTGAATCGCGTTGGCTTGAAGGGCAAAAATTTTCAAGCTATCTCATAGAACATAATGCCTCTATCGGTCTGATACGCAACATGGACGAGGATGACAGGAAATTGCTTTCAGAGATTGAGGATGGGGTAAGATATCAAGAGCTTTATGACGCAGACGGTACGCTCTTGCAGGCGCTTATCCCCATTGGAGAGGAGATGCAGATCCAGCTCATCAAGGGGGATAAAAGCGATACCTATCTCTTTGATATTATTCCCATAAATTATTTTTATAGAGAGCACAATATCGTACTCAAAATTGAGACAAACATTCATCAAGAGATCTTGGAGGCAACCAATAATTTGGGTCTCACTTATGAGCTGGAACATATGGTCAGGTATGCTTTGGGCAACCGAAAGATCAATAAAAATGACACGCTTGCCTTCATTTATACACAAAAAGAGCGGCTTGGCAAACCCTTCGGGGCGCCTCAGATCAAAATCGCGATGGTCGAAAGCGAAGGAAAGAGAAAATTTATCTATGTAGATGCCCACGGGACTCCCTACACAGAGATATACAAAACGGCGACATATGATACAAACGGGAATGAGATAACCGATGAGCAGCTCAGACAGATCGAACAGCAAAACCGCTTTGGTATGCCCATACGGCATGTGCGCATCACTTCGGGCTTCACCTACAAGCGCTGGCATCCTATTTTGCACCGATACAGACCCCATTTCGGAGTCGATTTCGCCGCCAAAAAAGGGACTCCTCTCATGGCTGTCAATGACGGAACAGTAACCTTCGCGGGAGTCGAGGGGGGATACGGCAATGTTATCAAGATCAAGCACCAAGATGACTATGTATCGCTCTATGCGCACCTAAGCTCCATGCGTGTCAGCAATGGCGACCATATCCGAAAGGGTGAGATTATTGGGTATGCCGGGAGTACGGGACGCAGTACGGGACCGCATTTGCACTTTGGGCTCTATAGTAGAGGCAAGGCGATCGATCCTCTTGCGGTTCTCGAAAGAGAGAGCGGCATCATAGAGAAATTCTTTACGCGAAAGACAGTCCTCAAGGGGGCAGAACAAAATAGAGCGAAAATTCTTGCGATGCTTCACACTCATACAAGAAATTATAGATGGGAGAAGATAGAGACCAACTCCATCCCCCTCAACGATAACTTCAAATCCAAATAAAAGGGGTCCTTAGTGGCAGACAAAACCATACACTTGCAAGAGTCAAAAATCCTTCTCAATACCCTGATAGAAGATCCGGATCGATTTGAGGAGTACCATGCGACCGAGATAGCCAAAATACTCAAAGAGATCTATACCCAAGAAGGGCAAGAGAGCTTTTTGGAGTTTGCACAGAGGGTTCCGGAAGAGTATCTTGGCGAAGTTCTTCTGGAGCTCCCCGTCAACATCAAGGATGAAGCGCTCAATGATCTCTCCGTAAGCAAACTTGTTGATATTATCGAAGAGCTTGACTCGGATGATGCCGTTGACTTGATGCAGGATATCGAAGCGCTCGATAGCGAGAAAGAGAAAGAGGTTCTCTCAAGTCTCGATCAAGAAAATATAGAAGAGATAGAACTTCTCAAAAAATATGAAGATGATGAAGCGGGAGCCTTGATGCAGACAGAGCTCTTTTCGGCGCATCTTGATGAGGTCATCGGCGATGCCATCGAGCGTCTCAAAAAGCTCAAAGAGGAGGAGTACCTCGACAATATCAATCAAGTTTTTATCATCGATAAATTTGATATGCTGATCGGGATTATCCTTCTCGAAGACCTCATTACATTTGACTTTCAAAAAACATTCAGAGACTATTTTGACAAAACGCACAAAATTATCCAAAAAGTCCAAGCAAGCAGCGGAGTCGATGAAGTAGTCACTATCTTTGAGAAGTTCAACCTCGTCGTGCTTCCCGTGGTCGATAACCAAGGGGTACTTGTCGGGCGTATCACCTCAGACGACATTTATGACATCATCGAAGAGCGTGCCACAAGCCAGATCTACAAAATGGCAGGGGTTGATGATGTGACCGAGGAGGACAAAGAGATCCTCTCCATCACCAAAAAACGAGGGATTTGGCTCGGCATCAACCTCATTACAGCAATTTTGGCATCTTTGGTCATCGGACTTTTTGATGAGACTATCGAAAAGTTTGTCGCACTAGCCGTACTGATGCCCATCGTCGCCTCCATGGGCGGCAATGCCGGGACACAATCTTTGACGATCATGGTGCGCCAGATCGCACTTGGAGAGATGAGCTGGTCTGAGTCCAAAGATTTTATCCGCCAAGAGATCATCGTCGCACTGCTCAATGGGATGATTTTCGCGATTTTGATGGGAGTTATCGCCTATTTTTGGTTCCACAACCAAAGCCTTGGATTTGTGATCGCCCTTGCCATGATCATCAATCTTTTGGCGGCAGGTACCTTCGGAGCGGTGATCCCTCTAGCGCTCAAAAAGATCGGTACCGACCCTGCGGTGGCGAGTTCCGTACTTCTTACTACTATTACCGATATTGTAGGATTTTTTGCCTTTCTCGGACTGGCGAAAGCGATCATGACATGAAAAAGCATATCCAAAACTTTGCACTCTCGCCACTGCATACACCGCGCTATATCTTCACATCTCTTGCGACCTACCGTCAGCACGGGATAGAGAAAAATTGGGAGATCGTCCGTGCGCATGACAGTGTAGCGATACTTATCTACCACACAAAGCGCGACAGCTTCATCTTGGTCAAGCAGTTTCGACCTGCTGTCTATCTGCACAATGACGATGGCACTACGATCGAGCTCTGCGCAGGATTGGTGGACAAAGAGCTGCCGCTTTTGCAGATCGCGCACGAGGAGATAGAGGAGGAGTGCGGCTTCAGAGTACCGCTGGAAAAAATAGAGAAGATCACCTCATTTTATACCTCAGTCGGCTTTGCCGGCAGCAAGCAAACCCTCTACTATGCCCAAGTGGATGAGTCGATGAGGGTTTCGCAGGGCGGTGGCATAGACCATGAGATGATCGAGGTGATCGAGATGCCCATAGAGGAAGCAAAGCGATTTATCTACGACGAATCCGTCGCCAAAACCCCAGGTCTGCTCTTTGCGTTTATGTGGTTTTTTGATCGAAAGTAAAACCATCCCAAGGGTGAGTTTTGTAGTTTGATCTGCCCTTTGGAGGTTCTCTTCTTTTTAGAGATTGGCGTAGTATTTGCTTCCGTCAGGAAATGTATTGACGGTGAGTCTTGAGAACTTCTCGAGATAGTCCCAAAAGCCGTCTATGAGCTTCTGATCCACATCTGTCTCCCGCAGCACCTTCTCCATGCAGCCCAGCCACTCAAATCGCGATTTGTCGGTGATAGAGAACTCATCATGGATGCGCAGCATATACTCATTGAGCTCCATCCCGCTATCAGCGCTCTCCTGATAGACTTTCGGTCCGCCGCACAGTTCGATGAAAAAGCGGGTGTTTTTCTCCTTGACCTTGTCAAACTCCTCATGATCTTGAGGGAAGAAGTTGGCGATACTGCTCTCATAGATCTCATCATAAAAGCGATACATCAAATCCTGCATCCCTTCAAATCCAAGCGCCTCATAAAATTCACGAGGCGGCAATTTCCAATCAACCGGTTTGCCCTTCTCGACAGACTCTGCTTCATACATATTTCACTCCGAATTTTGATATTGAACAATTATAGCAAAGTAATGATTAACATAAGCGCTATCAATCAATCATCGCAATAACGCTTCAAGAGAGGCGCATAGGCTTCGATGCGGCGGTCTCGCAAAAAAGGCCAGATATCCCGTACCTCTTTGGTACGCTTATGCTCGATCTCTGCATAAAGAATCGTTTCGCTTTGACTGTCCGCCTGCGCGATCATCTCCCCCTGCGCGCCGCAGACAAAGCTGTTGCCCCAAAATCGGATACCCGGCATGATACCGGCACTGTCTGCCTCAAAACCTACACGGTTGCATGAAAGTACCGGAATGCCGTTGGCTACAGCATGTGAGCGCTGAATGGTGATCCATGCCTCCTTTTGGCGCTCTTTTTCGGCTTGGCTGTCTGCGTCAAACCAACCGATAGCTGTCGGATAGATGAGCAGTTCCGCCCCCTTGAGCGCCATAATCCTTGCGGCTTCGGGATACCACTGATCCCAGCACACCAACACGCCAAGCCGCCCCACACTGGTATCGATAGGCTCAAACCCAAGATCACCCGGCGTAAAATAAAATTTCTCATAAAATCCGGGATCATCCGGGATGTGCATCTTGCGGTATCTACCCGCAACACTCCCGTCCTTTTCGAAAACAACGGCTGTATTGTGATAGAGGCCCGGAGCCCGCTTCTCAAAAAGCGAAGTAACCAATACAACATTATGCTCCTTGGCTACGCCGCCCCAATAGAGGATATCCTGCTCAAAATTCGCTGCATAATCGAAAAACGCCGTATCTTCACTCTGGCAAAAGTACTCATTTTGATGAAGCTCTTGGAGAATTACAAGCTGCGCGCCACTCTTGCCTGCCTCTGCGATCTTTTGGGCTGTAGCCTCGATTGTCACCTCTTTGCTCCCGTAGTAGCGCTGCTGGATGAGTGCAGTTATCATTATTTACTCCTTAGTTTGCGATTTGCATTGTCGAGCAGTGCAGACTGCCCCCCTCTTCGATGAGCCTCATACAGTCAACAGGGATGATCTCCCTTCTTGGAAAGAGACTTTTGAATATCTCACCCGCTTCTTTGTCTGTCGATGCCCGGTAAGTCGGATAGATGAGCGCCTTGTTGGTGATCAGGAAATTGGCATAGGTTGCCGCCAACCGCTTGCCGCTGCTATCATATTTGGCTTCACACATCGGCAAAGGTATGAGCCTATAAGTATCTCCTTCCGGCGTACGAAAACTCCTAAGCTCCTCCTCCATCAGCGCGAGCGCTTCGTAGTGCTCATCCTCCTTGTCATCGCACTTGACATAGGCGATACTCGCTTTGTCAACAAAACGAGCAAGCGTGTCAATATGGCTATCGGTATCATCACCGGCAAGATAGCCATGGTCAAGCCAGAGAATCCGTTGCGCCCCCAAATACTCCGAGAGCTTCAGCCCAATCTCCTCTTTTGAGAGTCCGCCATTGCGGTTTGGATTGCAGAGGCATTGGGATGTAGTGAGGATAGTCCCCTCGCCGTCTGATTCGATGGAGCCTCCTTCGAGGACAAAATCGACAGTCTCCAAAGGGGTAGTGCCCATATAGCCTTTGGCATGCAGTTTTTGATTGACAAGAGTGTCAAGCGAGGCGTCAAATTTCCCGCCCCATCCGTCAAATCTGAAATCAAGAAGCCTGCTCTCGCCCATCTCCTCTATCGAAATAGCCCCATAGTCCCGTGTCCATGTATCGTTGGTAGGAATTTCGATAAAGCTCATATTGTGCGTACTGCAAAAAAGATCAGAAATACTCTCTTTGCTTTTACAGAGGATATAGACCGGCTGGGCATAGGCTATCGCCTGAGCGATACGGACAAAAGTCGAAAGAGCGGACTCCAAGTCATCCGCCCAATCCGTATCTTCATGGGGAAAAGCCATCAATACGGCTCTTTGCGACTCCCATTCAGCCTTCATTCTTCGCATATCTTCTCCTCCAACTCTTCAACAAATAGACCATATACTCAAACTCCTTTATGAGAAATTTGAGTATAATCCACCTCATGGCGCTTATCACGATCAATAAAAATAATTTTCATCACAATCTTAACCAAATTGCCCTAAAAGCAGGCTCAATCGACAAGATAGCCATTGTCCTCAAAGACAACGCTTATGGTCACGGTATAGAGATAATGGCGCACTTAGCAAGCGATTTTGGGATCAAACATGCCGTTGTGAGAGATCACACCGAAGCCGGGCTCATCCTCCCTCTTTTTGAAACGATCCTGATTTTGGGCGGAGAGACGGTCGAGCACGATAAATACTCCTACGCGATCAATTCACTCGAGCAGATCACCGCCATCCCCGAAGGCACCAAGGTAGAGCTCAAAGTCGATACGGGTATGCACCGCAACGGCATCAAACCGCAAGAAGTTGACAAAGCGCTAGAGCTCATACAAGAAAACGGACTTGAGCTGGTCGGACTCATGACGCACTTTAGAAGCGCCGATCTTCTAAGCTCTGAGTTTTTTTGGCAGCAAAAGCAGTTTGAGGCGCTCCGAGGAGATCTTCGCGCAAAGGGTTTCGCCAACATCAGGGTTCATTCACACAATTCAGCAGCCATCCTTCGATCCAAAATCTTCAATGAGGATATCGTCAGAGTCGGCATCGCAGCGTATGGATACAGTGATCTTCCCGCCTGCTTTGATCCCATTTTGCTCAAGCCTGTGTTGAAGCTCTATGCGCACAAGGTTTCAAGCCGCGATCTCAAACCAGGTGAACGCATAGGGTACGGCGGGAATTTTGAAGCGGCTCGCGATATGCGCGTCTCCACCTATGATCTAGGATATGGAGACGGCTGGACGAGAGGCGATAGCGCCAAACCCTTCTTGACGGCAGCAGGACTCCCCATTCTTGGTCGGGTTTCGATGGATTTCATTTCGCTTGAGAGTGAGGAGCAGAGCATTTGTATCATGGATGATGCACACAAAGCCGCCGAACACTTCGGCACTATCAGCTACGAGATCACCACCGCCCTTGCATCCGCCATCCCAAGGGTGATCGTCTAACCCCTTGACATAACCAGCCAAACTTGCTACAATCGCTCGCTTTTAAGCTTATGCCAAAAAGTATTTTATGGGGGTGACTTGGTTTCGACTGGAGTAGT
>DZAQ01000073.1 GCA_022729615.1 Sulfurovum sp. | reverse complement strand
CTCATGGTTTGAGCCAGAGATGAGACACATGCATGCGTCGCCTCTTGACTATAAAGCCTGCACGGCTCCATATTGCCCTGCAATACATACCGCTCACCGAGCTTCTCTTTTGCCAGCGCCATAGGCGTGGACCAATCCACACCAAATACATCGAAGTTCCCATAGACTTTATCTAAGAAGCCTACGACGCTTTTTGGGAAAAGTATCACGGGGATATGCGGATATTTCTCTTTGATATATTCAGCGATCTGCACCATATAGCTCCACGAAAACTCATCATATTTGGCTGGCTCGATAGCCGCCGCCCAAGAGTCGAAGATCTGCACCGCATCGACACCCGCAAGGATCTGTTTCTCCATATAGAGCTTGACTACATCGGTTACTTTTTGCAAAATATTATGCAAAAGCTCCGGATCGGAGTAGAGCATTTTTTTGCTTTTTTGGTAAGTTTTACTCCCCTCTCCCTCGATCATATAGGTCGCCAATGTCCAAGGCGCGCCTGTAAATCCTATCAGTGCGGTATCGCCGCCTCTTTCACTGAGCCCCTCTTGGACGAGTCGAATCGCCTCATAAACATAGCTCAGTCTCTCTGCCGCCTCTTCGCCTCCGATGAGTCTATCAAGATCCTCTTGTGAAGTGAGCGGATCATTGAATTTGGGTCCAAAATCTGTGATAAACTCCAGATCCATCCCCATCTCATCGGGTATAACAAGAATATCAGAGAAGAGTATAGCCGCGTCCACGCCGACTATGTCTATCGGTTGGAGCGTCACCTCTGCTGCTTTCTTGGGATCATGGCAAAGATCCAAAAATGTACCCGCCTCAGCTCTTACGGCTCTGTATTCGGGCAGATATCGTCCCGCTTGCCGCATCATCCAGACAGGCGTATAGGGGGTCTCTTTTCCAAAACAAGCGTCTATAAATATTTTACTCATGGTGTCCTACTTTGCTCAAAAAATACAATCCAACAGCAACAGCAGTGATAGAGAGGGCGAGGTACAATAGTTCTAACGCCCCCGTGAATACGGTTTGTCCTACTTTTTGGAAAAAACCAACAACCAGCACCATAACGATGACTTTGGAGATTTTGTCTTTGAGTTGATCGAGTGAATGGACAGCCAAAAGCTGATTTTCATGCCCATTCTCATCTTTGGCGGGGTCAATATCAGAGATAAAAAGCTCATAGACTCCAAATGAGAAAATGATCATAATAATACCGATGAGATACAAATCCACCGCACCAATAATCCCCCCAACGACAGCCTCATGAAAATTGGCAGGGTGCGCATGGGTTGCATATGTGTTAACGACAAGGCTAGCAGTATTATAAATATCAAAACTAGCTACAGCAAACAGCAACACCGCCCCAACAAGACCAAAAACAACCGCCAAAAGAATCATAAAGCGTGAGTGCCACAGCCCATGTTCAAACAGTTTTTCAACAAATCCCATCAAATCTCCTGTGCGATCCACTTTTGCGCTATACGGATAGAATTTGTAGCCGCTCCGACACGAATCTGATCCGCAACACCCCAAATATGCAAAATATTATCCGAGAAAAGATCTTTTCGAATTCGTCCTACATAGGTAAAGTCGGTATCTGAAGCGGTGATCGGCATCGGATACTCTTTGTTTTCGATATCATCAACCAATACGACATTTTCAGCATTGGCAAAAAGTTCTCTTACTTTGGCTACATCGACATCCACCCCCTCTTTGAAAGTGATCGTGATCGATTCGCTGTGGCTTCTGAGTACCGGCACACGCACACAAGTAGCGGAGATGGCAAAATCGCTATGCATGATCTTATTTGTCTCCAAGATCATCTTCATCTCCTCTTTTGTGTATCCGTTTGGTTGGGGCACATCGATATGAGGGATGACATTGAGAGCGATTTGATGTGCGAAGGCTTCGGGTTTGTACTCATCAAGCTTAAATGCAAAAAACGCCTGCATCTCCTTGACGAGCTCCTCCATTCCCTCTTTTCCTGCACCGCTCGCTGCTTGGTATGTACTGACATCAACTCTTTTGATACCGTACAAATCATGCAGCGGCTTGAGAAGCTGCACCATTTGGATCGTGGAGCAGTTTGGATTGGCGATGATCCCGGTCTCTCTCCAGAGGCTTATATCTTCGGGGTTGACCTCGGGGACGACCAAAGGCACATTCGGATCCATTCTAAAATGGCTTGTATTGTCGATCACCACAGCGCCTGCTTCGACGGCATATTTGGCATATTTTTCTGAGATGCTTCCACCCGCAGAGAAGAAAGCGATATCGATATCACGACCCTCAAAAACAGACTCGGTGAGCTCTTCGACGCGGATCATTTTGCCTTTGAACTCTATCTGTCCGCCGGCTGATCTCGAACTTGCCAAAGGAAGCAGTTCACCAACCGGAAAATCCAAATCCTCAAGCACTCTTGCCAACTCTTCACCCACAGCGCCTGTCGCACCAACTATCGCTACATTGTATCTATTCATCGAGTAATCCTAATGTTAAATTCTCTTCACCATCTTCTGGGATGTTTTCTTCTTCTTTGGGACATTTTGCCACACTGACAACCATATCTTTTTTGTCCACATTGACCACAATGACACCGGATGTATTGCGTCCGGCTTTGCGAATCGTCTCCATATCCACACGGATCATCTTGCCGACACTGGTAAGACACATCAAATCTTTATCATCCTCTACAAACACGACACCGACCACATCACCCGTTTTTGGTGTTAACTTCATAGAGATAACACCTTTTCCGGCTCTGCTTTGTTCGCGATACTCAAGAGCTGTTGTGCGTTTGCCCAGCCCTTTTTCACTGATCATCAAGATCTCATCCTCTTCATTCTCTATCGTAGTTGCTCCGCAGACAAAATCCTCCTTGATCTTAAATTTGATCGCCGTAACACCACGGGCAACACGCCCTATCTCTCTCGCCTCTTCTACCCTGAAGCGGATGCAGAGACCTTTTTTGGTCGCGATAAAAAGCCATTTGGTCTGAGGCATGACAATCTTAGATTCTACCAGCTCATCATCCTCATCAAGATTGATAGCCCTCACTCCGTTGCTTCTGATGTTGGAGTATTCACTCAAATTGGTCCGTTTGACGATACCGTTTTTGGTGAAGAATACCAGACTCTTATCATCATTGAAGTCTGTTGTCGGGATGATGGCGGTGATCTTCTCTTCAGCCTGGAGATTGATCAGGTTGACTACCGCTTTGCCTTTGGCGACACGGCTTCCCTCTGGGATACGATAGACTTTGAGCCAGTAGAGCTGACCGAAATTGGTCACAAACATCAGCGTATCATGCGTATTGGAGATGAAGAATCGCTCGATAAAATCATCATCATAGGTCGTAACGGCGATCTTGCCTTTGCCGCCGCGATTTTGTCTCTCGTAGGACTTAACAGGAACTCGCTTGATATACCCTCTATGAGTGATAGTCACGACCATCGGCTCATTGGGTATCAAATCCTCGATCTCGATATCATCATAATCCTCGACGATCTCGGTGCGTCGCTCACTGCTAAAAGTATCACCGATCTCTCTCAGTTCATCACGAATGATATCCTTGATCATCGCTTCGCTCTGCAAGACACTCTCGAGATAGGCGATAGTTTTTCGAAGCTCAGCAAGCTCATTTTCTATCTTCTCTCGCTCCAGACCGACAAGCCGGCGCAGTCTCATCTCCAAAATCGCGTTTGCCTGGAGTTCAGAGAGTGTAAATTTCGCTATCAAGGCTTGCTTGGCGGCTTCACTGTCTTCACTCTCGCGAATGATACGGATCACCTCATCGATATTGTCGATAGCGATCTTCAATCCCTCCAAGATATGGGCTCTCGCTCGCGCCTTTTCGAGATCAAAAATGGTTCTTCGGATAATGACGGTTTTACGATGGCTCAAAAAGAGATCCAGCAGCTCCAAAAGCGTAAAGACTTTCGGCTCTTTGTTGACGATAGCCAGCATAATGATCCCGAATGTCACCTGCATCTGCGTCGATTTGAAGAGATTGTTGAGTACGATCTCGCTCATCGCATCTCTCTTGAGCTCCATAACGACACGGATCCCCTCACGGTCAGACTCATCTCTGATCTCCGAGATACCCTCGATATGTTTTTCCCTCACAAGCTGTGCGATATTCTCTATCAAACGGGATTTGTTGACCATAAAAGGAAGCTCATCTATGACAATGATCTCCTTGCTCTGCTTCTGCTCGATATGTGTCTTGGCGCGCACTTTGATCCGTCCGCGTCCGGTAGTATAGGCATCCACTATCCCCTTGCGGCCGAAAATGATGCCTGCGGTTGGGAAATCAGGTCCTTTTATGACTTCCATGATCTCATCGACACCCAAATCCGCGTTATCAAGTCGCAAAAGCAGCCCGGCGATAAGCTCATCCATTCTGTGCGGAGGGATATTGGTCGCCATACCTACGGCGATCCCTGAGCTGCCGTTGAGCAGGAGATTTGGGACACGGCTCGGCAAGACATCAGGCTCACTCATACTATCATCATAGTTTGCCACATAATCTACAGTATCTTTATCGAGATCTCGCAGAAGCTCTTCTGCCAATTTAGACATCCTGGCCTCTGTATATCGCATCGCGGCGGCATTATCCCCGTCAACAGAACCGAAGTTCCCTTGCCCGTCCACCAAAGGCTCACGCATGGAAAAATCCTGAGCCATTCGCACCAAAGCATCATACACGGCATTATCTCCGTGCGGATGGTATTTACCGATGACATCCCCTACGATACGGGCAGATTTTTTGTAGGGACTGCGGTGCGAGAGATTGAGCTCACTCATCGCGTAGAGGATCCTTCTGTGCACAGGCTTGAGTCCGTCACGAGCATCTGGAAGCGCACGCCCGATGATGACACTCATCGAATAGTCAAGATAACTTCCCTTGATACTATCCTCTATCAATATATCTTGAGTATTTCCACTCTCTTCAAACAAATCGCTCATAACGCTCCTTGGAATGGCTTGGGATTCCCGCCCATAAAATGAGATAGATTATATCCAAGTAACCCTTACAATCAGGGACATCAACCAAGCTTCATATTCTTTGAGTATAATCCGAAAAAAATTTAGGTTGCATATATGGAAGTGGAACAAATCAAACATCTTGTCGATTATGGGATCATAGGACTGCTCATTTTGATGAGTATTCTTACATTTGCTTTGGGTATCGAGAGAGCGCTCTTCTATCGTTCGGTAAATCTTCGCAGATATAAGCATAAACTTGCTCTCGAGCTTGATCTCTCCAGAAAACTCGGCACCATAGCCACCATAGGAAGCAATGCGCCCTATATCGGACTTCTAGGAACCGTACTTGCTATCATTCTCACCTTCTATATCATCGGAGACAAGCAAAACGACATCGACACAGGCGAGATCATGAAAAATCTGGCTTTGGCGCTCAAAGCTACCGCAGCCGGACTCTTTGTAGCGATCCCGGCAACCGTGATCTATAATACTCTTCTTGGTAAAGTCGATAGACTCATCGCAAACTGGGAGATACTCCAAGATGAACAACAATCGCAAAAAGAGCTCTTTTCGTGAGAAGAGAACGATTTGACAAGATCAATGTCATTCCGTTTATCGATATCGTCTTGGTGCTCCTCGTCATCGTGTTGGCTACCGCGTCGTTTATCAATAAAAAATCGGTGAAAGTAGAGCTTCCTACTGCTAGTTCCAAAACAACTTCGGAGAAAAAAACCATCACCATCTCCATCGATAAAGAGGGAAAATACTCTTACGAAGGTGTTGAAATGAGTCTAGCAAATCTCCAAGAGAAACTAGAAAAACTTGATCCAGTCAAAGATGTCATCTCCGTCCAAGCAGATAAACATACGGATTTTAAAAATTTTGTCTCCATCGTCGATACACTCAAAGAAAAAAAATTTCAAAACCTTGCTATAGTTACAAAATAGAGGAGACTGCCGCGACCTGAAGGTCTCCGCGGTGACGAAATTTCTGTCGTCCTCGGGCTTGACCCGGGGATCCATACATTGAGAAAAGTGAGTGGATTCCTGCTTTCGTACGATGACGCTGGGTTGTCATTGCGAGCAAAGCGCGGCAATCTAAGTTTCATCAGTGGTTTTAATCTTAAATATTGACAAAAAAAGAATTTCCGCTATGATAGGATCAAACATACTTATCCTAAGGAGACACTATGCCCTACCCAATCCTGCTCAACAAAGAGGAATTGCAAAAAACATTAACGCCGCTAGAGTATAATATCTGCCTCAATCACGGTACAGAACCGCCCTTTCAAAATGCCTATTGTGATGAAAAAGCACCCGGCACCTATCTATGCAAATGCTGCCACACGCCGCTTTTTGAATCGACAAGCAAATTTGATTCGGGTACGGGATGGCCGAGCTTCTTCCAGCCGCTCCAAAAAAACAAAATTGAATTTATCACCGATCGAAGCCATGGAATGACGCGCACAGAAGCAAGGTGTGCGAATTGTGGGGCGCACTTGGGACATGTTTTTCCCGATGGACCCGCACCTACAGGAGAGCGCTACTGCATCAATTCTGCCTCTCTCGATCTGCAAAAAGAGAACTGATTTCACTGCCCTTGAAGCTGTACAGCCAGTGAAGCTATCGCCTCATCGAGCGCCTCTTTGGTCGGATACAAAAAGCTGTATCGCTCATCATGCATATCATAGACAAATATGCCATACCCGACAAGCTCTACCTTGCCTTTGGACTCCACATCGAGCCACTCTAGGCTCACTTGGGTCGTCTCCTCTTCAAATCCGGTCTTGACGATCGCGGCAGGATAGAGCTGTTTTATTTGTGCAGTATCAAACTGCCTCTCTTCTATTGTAATTATCATC
>DZAQ01000072.1 GCA_022729615.1 Sulfurovum sp. | reverse complement strand
TGGCTTTTGTCAACCCTTGCATATCCCCCAATCGCGAGAGGACGGGAGCTTTATAATATCTCTTTTTGTTGTGTGTCACCATTTCTCCTTATCCAATTTTCGAGATTTAAATATGCCAGATAATACAATACTTTTCCTTTATCAAAACTATCGTCCAAATGGATATAGTGCGATCGCAGCATCTCTACATCTCTAGGATCCAATATATTCATTTCGACAAGCTTCTTGCAATCATACAAATGCGCCATATCCATTTTTTTCACTTGCGCCGCGAGATTGGCGCTCGCCTCGCCTTTGTCTCGGCGCTGAAGTATAGCCGAAGGAAGCATCTCCTTCATGACCTCTCTGAGAAGCCCTCTATTGCTCCCGCAATGGGACAGATGCTCGGGAGGAATTCTCAAGCTATACTCTATCAACCGTGTATCCAAAAATGGATTTCTCACCTCAAAACAGTACCTGTCAGAAATCTGCATAGTATTCATATCGATCCAATACGATGTCTCGCAAGAGAGAAATGTCTCCATCATCTCTGCAATATACTCGCTTTTTATCTCTATCCTATCGGCCGGCTCCTCCAAATGCACATTTTTAAGTGTTGGATAATTGAGTATCGGCGCTTCATTTGCATCGTTGTTTGTATCATGATTTTTTTGCCGCAGCAGCCCAAAAAGAGTCGGAAAGAGCTGGGAGAGATAAAATTTCAGCTGCCGGCGAAACGGCGTATGGCTGCACTTGAACTCTTTGTGTATGGTCCGAATAAAGCCTTTTTTGAGATACTCAGGCAGATAGCTATCACTCCTATCAGCCGTCTCGTCTCCTCCGATACCCGTCAATACCACACGAATACCCTCTCTCTTGATCTGATCGTTTTGCACCAGATACTCTATCGATGAACCCCTTTGCGGCCAATGGGGAACTTCGTCGAGCAGATAATCCAAATCATACCGACCATAATCGATCTCATCAACTTTTTTCCTATCGATATCAATACGGTATTTCTCAACCAACGCATCAACATAGAGACTCTCATCACACTCTTTGAAAGAGTATTGCAAAGTATAGGGAAATATCTCCTGCTTTGATCCCGCCTCTTGAACCAAACAAAAGATTGACGATGAATCAAGCCCTCCGCTCACCTCAAGCCCGATCGGATAACAGCTTCTCATACATGACTCGACTGCCTCTCTCAAATGGCGGCCAAATCCCTCGACAGCCTCTTTGTAGCTGATAGAATGATCTATCTTGATATGTTCAGGAAACCAATAGCGATCAAGCACAAAAGCATCTTTGGAAAACTCTATACAACTTGACGAAGGAAGGCGGTGCACCTTCTCATAAAAGGTCTCATCGCGATTGAGAGCCAAATGCTGCACATATCTCTGCATCCCTTCACGGTTGAGGGTTCTAGCGAGACGGCTGGACGCAAATAACGGATCGATAGAGGAGCCAAAAAGGAGGAGGCTGCCATCTCTGTGATAGTAGAGCTGCTTGATCCCCATGCGGTCTCTCGCGAGAAAAGCAGATTTTTTCTCACTATCCCAAACAACAAAAGCAAAATCCCCCATTAGAAATTGCGGACAATGGCTCCCCCATTTTCGATAAGACTCCAATATGATCTCGCTATCGGGTATTGTATCAGAGTCAGCGACAGTTATCTCAAGTTCTCTTAGAAGCTCTTCTCGGTTGTCTATGCGTGCATCGGCTACGACAACAAGCCTTGTATCACTGCTTTTTAAGGGCTGATTTTCATAAAGTGATTGCGGTGTTGTCCAAAATAGCCTGCTGCCAAAACCAACATTACAATCGAGCCAGACCCCCTCTGCTTCGCTTTCACGGCATTGCATACTCTCAAACATCCGTCCGATCTCTTCACGGCACACATCCGCACCGTCAAAGCGAATGATTCCGCATATTTCACTCATGCTTGGTCACCTTGCGAGCATCTGCGAATTTTTGTGCATGCTTGATGATTTCCGCATAAACCTCATGGAGCCTGCTCAAGTCGTGAGGTACGGTGATCTGGAACAGAGGAACTATTTTGGCTGCACGCACCAGATAGTCAAATCGCATCTGCTTCAAAAAAGAGATATTGATCTCACTGCTGTAGCGCAAAGATTCGAATTTTTCTACCCCTTTTATCTCTTTTATTTTTATTTTGGCTTTCGGCCAAACGCGTTCAAGCTCATAAAGAGCATAGATCGGCAGAGCGCAAGAAGAGAAATTGTCCACAGGAAGCCCGATATCCTCCATCTTTCGATAAGGGCGATGATATGGATATGAGGGGAGGGCAAAGCAGCGATCCCCCTCTATGTAGGTTGCCGCCTTGTCATCAGAGACCATAGTGTGACCTTGCTTCAGAAAAAAATCGGTCAATGTGGATTTTCCTCCGAAGGACTCAGCTACAAAAAGGAGAGACCCTCCCTCTATTTCCGCTGCGCCGGCATGCAAAAAATCATATTTCTCTTCTAGCGTAAAAAAAAACGGCAGAACGATATGCAAGGTCCAGTATCTTAAGAGTCTCTCCGTAAATTCTTTTTGGGGGATATAGCTGATAATTTTTTGTCCGCCAAACCAGTAGAAAGAGATTACATTTTTGACTTCAAATGACCATATTTGATCTTTTTTTGAGCGAGCCGGCACCCTGTCTGTAGAGAGCGTGATATGCCTCCCTTGGTTGTTGTGAAATGTTATCTTTGAAGACAATCCGCTTTGCAGATGAGAACCAAACCCCTCTTGTATCAGAATATTTTCCTGTTTGGCATCGGATATTTTCTCTCCTGAAAAATCCGATACAAATAGGATATTGTGTCCATAGGCTATCACTGCTTCGATCCTGATCTGTGACTCAAAAAACTTTTGAAACCCCTCTGCATAGCATGCAAATGGCGGACTCGAGAGGACCGAAGCCCGCGATTTTCGCTACTTCGCGGCATATTCAGCGATAATATCTCCCATCTCTGTGCAAGTAACGATCTCTTTGGCGCCATAGTCACTGATATCGCCTGTTCGATACCCCTCTTTGAGCACCCTCTTGATGGCGGCATCGATCTTGTCTGCGGCCTTGAGCTCTCCGAGTCCATACCGAAGCATCATACTCGCGCTCGCGATAGTCGCGATAGGATTGGCGATACCCTGCCCGGCGATATCGGGCGCAGAACCGTGGATCGGCTCGAAAAGCCCTACCCCGTCACCCATGCTCGCACTCGGCAAAAGACCGATCGAGCCGCTGAGCATACTTGCTGCGTCTGAAAGGATATCTCCAAAAAGATTGCTAGTAAGCATCACATCAAACTGTCTAGGATCTCGGATCAGCTGCATCGCCGCGTTATCGACATACATATGCGTTAGCTCCACTTCAGGATACTCTTTGCCGATCTCCTCGACAATTTCACGCCAAAACTGGCTCACTTCGAGAACATTTGCCTTATCCACCGAGCAGATCCTCTTTTGGCGCTTCATCGCGATATCGAAGGCGACTCTGGCGATACGCACCACCTCTTCTCTGGTATAGATCATAGTATTGTATGCTTTATCATGAAGCAGCTCTCTTGGCTGTCCAAAATAGATACCGCCCGTCAGCTCGCGCACCACCATCAGATCAACCCCCTCCACAACTCTCGGCTTGAGACTCGAAGCGTTGACGAGCTCATCATACACGGATGCCGGGCGAAGATTGGCATAGGTGCCCATCGCTTTTCTAAGTCCAAGCAAACCGCTTTCAGGCCGGAGGTGTCTTTCGAGCTTATCCCATTTGGGTCCGCCGATCGCACCGAACAAAACCGCGTCACACTTATTGACACCCTGGATAGTCTCATCAGGCAGAGGGACACCGGTCTCATCGATCGCCGCGCCGCCTAGGAGCATCTCCGTATATTTGAGATTGCAGTTTTGCCCCACAGAGACCGCGTCCAATACCTTGATCGCCTCATCTATAATCTCCGGACCTATTCCATCGCCTTTGATGATGCCTATTTTATAACTTTTTCCCATTGATATCAATCCTTGCTTTGTTGGTTTGTGATCTCTTGTCTCGCATACGCTATCAATCCGCCGGCATCGACCAGCTCTTGCATAAATGCCGGGATCGGAGTGAAATGATACTCTTTGGCTTGTGAAATATTGATCACTTTACCGCTCTCCATATCGACCCTCACGGTATCCCCTTCGTCTATCTCGGCTGCCTCTTGGAGTTCAAAAATAGGCAGACCCATATTGAATGCATTGCGATAAAAAATCCGCGCAAATGTAGGAGCGATGATAGCGGCCACACCGGCTGCCTTCAGAGCGATAGGAGCGTGCTCTCTGCTGCTTCCGCACCCGAAATTTTCACCTGCGACGATGATATCTCCGGCATGCATTTTCTTGACAAACAGAGGATCCGCATCCTCCATCACATGGCTTGCCAACTCATTCGCATCACTCGTATTGAGATACCGAGCGGCGATGATGAGATCTGTATCGATATTGTCACCGAATTTCCAAACTTTTCCTTGCAAAAAAATCCTTTTTTTTGGAATTTGTCTCTGTAATTTTAGCCAAAAAGTTCGAAAATACCAAATTACACCTCTTCGAATCCAAAAAAAATTATGAATTTTCGGTATAATATAGCCTTAAAATTATGGCGCAGACGAAAGGCTTTACAATATGGCTACAAAAGATGGTATGAAATACACGGAAGAGCTTTTCAACTCAAAGAAAAAAGGCGATCTCGTCACTTTCGAGAATATCGCAAAAGGATTTGAGAAACAGATCAGTGCCGCACAGGCAAAAAAAATCCAGCAATTTGCCAAAAAAACCGGTATTCCCGTCATCTCCTCCTCAGGATATGCCAAGCATATTGCAACAAAAGCATTCAAAAAGCAAGAAGTTGCGCAAAAAAAGATTTCCGAGAACAATCTCGCAGAAGAGTTTGACTTTGCCAAAGAAAAAGAGCTGCTTGAGTGGAGCAGGAGTGATAGCCCGGTGCGTATGTACCTACGAGAAATGGGCAAAATACCTCTCCTCACAAAGGATGAAGAGACCAATCTAAGCCAGCAGATTGAAGAAGGAGAGGATATCATCATTGATGCTATCTGTTCTGTTCCCTATCTCATCGACTATATCCTCAACTACCGTGAGCCGCTCCTCAACAGAGAGAGGCGTGTAAAAGAGCTCTTTAGAAACTTTGAAGATGTCGCCGGTGATGAGGGTGATGAATCCGAAAGCGATGATGAGGGCGATGACGAGGGCGATGAAATCGAGTCCCAACAAGAGGCTCCCAAAGATGACAAAAGATCTAAACTTGTCATTGAAAGTTTCAAAAATCTTGAAAAAAACAAAAAAGAGTGGATGAGGGAGCGAGACGGTCTCCTCAAGATCCAAGACAACGAGAGCGATGAGGATCTGCTTTTCTTTATCGGACTTAAAGTCGCTTTCAAGAAGGAGCAGCTCAAAAAATCACTCCTGGAACTTGGACCCACAAGCAAACTCATCAATGAGCTTGTCAAAGCGATGGAGACGGCGCTCAACAGTGGCGACTCCTTTGAAAAAGAGCTCAAGCGCCTCGAGTATAAACTCCCTCTTTTCAATGATATGCTTAGAAAAAACCATGAAAAAATCCTCAGCCATATCATCAAAATGGACAAAGAGGATATCACAAACGCCGTTCCTGAGACCACCATGGTTTCAACCTATGTAGAGATCAAAAAGCTTTTCGAAACCCGTGAAGCCAGCAAAAACAGCTTCAACCTCGACCCTGAAAAACTCGCAGAGATACTCAATCAGATCCGTCAAGGCAAATCACAGAGCGAAAAGGCAAAAACCCGAATGGCAAAATCAAACCTCAGACTTGTCGTTTCGATCGCCAAACGATACACCAATCGCGGTCTGCCTTTTCTTGATCTGATCCAAGAGGGCAACATCGGCCTTATGAAAGCTGTAGATAAATTTGAGTACCAAAAAGGGTTTAAATTCTCTACCTATGCCACTTGGTGGATCCGACAAGCCATCTCCAGAGCCATTGCCGATCAGGCACGGACGATCCGTATCCCGATCCACATGATAGAGACTATCAACCGTATCAACAAGATCATGAGAAAACACCTCCAAGAGACAGGCAAAGAGCCCGATATCGATACCATCGCCAAAGAGGTAGGGCTTTCGGTGGATAAAGTCAAAAATGTCATCAAGATCACCAAAGAGCCGATCTCGCTCGAAGCGCCTGTGGGCGAAGAGGATGACGGACGCTACGGCGACTTCCTCGAAGACAGATCTTCACTCAGCCCTACCGATGTAGTACTCAAAGAGGATCTCAACAAACAGATAGACGATGTCCTCGACCAGCTCAACGATAGAGAAAAAGCGGTAATCCGTATGCGTTTCGGTCTCCTAGAAGACGAAAGCGACCGTACCCTCGAAGAGATCGGAAAAGCGCTCAATGTCACGAGAGAGCGCGTCCGTCAGATCGAATCCTCCGCCATCAAAAAACTCAAACACCCCAAAGTAGGACGGAAGCTCAAAAATTACATAGAGGAGTGATTCTCCTCTCTGTCACCGCCGTTACAACCTCTCCCACACAAGTGTCAAAACCCTCGCACTCTGATCGCTTACCGTCTTGGTCGCCGGAGCGGTCACGATCAGCCTATTCCCCTCGAAATGCAGATAACGAACCTGGTCTTTGCCCACCCACGCCGGATCATTGGCAACTTCGACATGGTGGATCACACCCTTATCGGTGGGAGTATATG
Source organism: Sulfurovum sp. (assembly GCA_022729615.1). Classification (GTDB taxonomy): domain Bacteria; phylum Campylobacterota; class Campylobacteria; order Campylobacterales; family Sulfurovaceae; genus SZUA-451. The sequence goes on along the minus strand of DZAQ01000072.1, from coordinate 190 downwards.
CACCCGCATAGGCAAAGCATGATCGAAAATAGCTTGCCTGCTCTTCGGTCGATGTTTGACTTGGGTTGCTTGCAGAAAATGACCTCTTGGACGCTGAAATAACGGCGCTCATTCTTCCATCTGGCGTGTAAGTAAGAAATCCGATCGGATTTGCTCCCCAGAGCTCCACCTGCTTGTTGGTTGTTTGATC
>DZAQ01000071.1 GCA_022729615.1 Sulfurovum sp. | reverse complement strand
GGTACATAATATTTTTGCAAAGCGTTGACCCTGACAACGGTTTTTTTGAGCTCTTTTGCAAGCCGCCATGCCTTGAACTCGATCTCTGCCAATGCCAAAATGCGTGAGGCTGCGTCCGCAAATGATCTCCTCGCCACTTCCAAAAAAAGCGTTTCGCTGCCGATATTCAGAGGGAAGCGCACTTGCTGCAGTTCATAGGTGATTTTGGGCACCGGTATGCCGATAAAGCTTTTTTCATATACTTGCAGTTCCCCATGAAATACCGGCAGCGTTGCCTCTTTTTTCAGCTGCACTTTTCCGCTCTCCATAAAGGCTTTGATGAGAGTGCGATAACTTTGCCCTACGGCGTCGTTCAGCTTTATACGCTCCTCTTCTACCTCATCCAGCAGGGCGATGATCTCTTTGAGTAGAATGTTCCGTTTTTCTTCAAGGATTTGCGCTCCGTTCTGTGCCAGATCAAGATCTTTTTTCAGCTCCAGCAAGGCGGTTTTATTTTTGGCGCGGATCATTGGAAATGCTCCGCAATATCTTGGGGTTTGAGCCTTGTCAATGCGGTAGGCGGCAAGAGGGCTAGAAGCTTCCACCCTATGGCGAGTGTCTGCTCTAGTGTGCGATTCTCTTCGTTCCTCTGTGTGATAAATTGGCGCTCAAATGCTTTGCCGAATGCCAAATAGCGCTGTTCCGTTTCTCCCATCTCTTCTTCTCCGATAATGGCAGCAAGCATTTCTGCTTTTTTTGCTTTGGCATAGGCAGCGTAGATCTCTGCCGACCATCGTCTGTGCTGGTCGGAAGCGCCATGATTCATCAAGCGGGAGAGAGAGGGGAGAACATTGATGGGAGGATAGATCCCTTTTTGCTGCAGCTCCCGTTCAAGAACGATCTGTCCTTCGGTGATGTAGCCGGTCAAGTCCGGGATGGGATGGGTGATGTCGCCATCGGGCATGGTTAGGATGGGAATCTGCGTCAATGACCCGGCGCTCTCTTTGAGTATCCCTGCTCGCTCATAGATCGAAGCAAGGTCGCTGTACATATATCCCGGATATCCTTTCCGGCTGGGGATCTCTTCGCGTCGAGAAGAGACCTCTCTGAGGGCATCGCAATAGTTCGTCATATCATAGAGCACGGCGATCACATCGTAACCTTTTTCAAAGGCGAGATACTCGGCAAATGTCAGCGCCGAACGCACAAGCAAAAGCGCATTGATGCTCGGCTCATCTGCTAGATTGAGGAAAATAGCGGTCCTCTCAAAGTTCCCGCCGGAACGGATACTTTGTATCAGATACTGGGCGTCTTCGTATTTGATCCCGATCCCCGCAAAAACAACGGCTCCGTTTTTCCCTGAAGGGGTGATTTGGCGTACCAATTGTGCCGCCAAATCATTGGTCGATGCTCCTGCCACAGAAAAGATAGGGAGCTTTTGCCCTTTGACCAGAACATTGAGACCATCGATCGCCGAGATGCCGGTTTGGATGAAATCATTCGGATAGGCTCGTTGAACAGGATTGTATGCTGAACCTCCGATGGGCAGGAGCTTGTCATGGCGGATTTCGCCTTTATCGTCCGTGGGTTCGCCAAAGGCATCCATCACTCTGCCCAACATCTTGTCACTGACCCCAAGCTCAAAGATATTGCCCGTAAATTGCACTCTGAGATTATCGATATTGAGTCCGTAGGGTTCTCCTAGGATTTCGATCAGCATCACACTCTGTGAGAGTGCCGCGACTTTTCCATTGAGTGTTTTTCCTTCTGAACGAATCACAACCTTCTCTCCGTATCGGATATCCCTGATCGGCTCAAAAAAGAGAAGAGTGCCTTTGAGTTTCTGCGCTCCGGTATATTCTATGATCATGAGATCTCTCCAAATGTGAGCAGGAGTGTTTCGTACCGGGTTTCCATTCGTTTGTGCCAAGCATCAAACCACTCCGTTTGATCATTGGGCACTCCTAGTCTGGAAGTGAGCAGCTCCCCTACAATTGGCTGATCTTTCAATTGTCCTGCGGGAACCCCTTTTTCTTCAAAACAACGCTTCCACCACTGATGCAAAGCCTTGAGCGCTTTTGCCATACATATCTGCTTTTGGGGTGAAGCGTACATATCGACCGCATCAAAGGCATTTTGCTGCAGAAAATACTCTTTGATCAGATCGGAGATAAAAAGGGTGAGCTTCTGATCTTCCGGCAGCGCTTCACTGCCTAGAAGTTTCACAATGCGTTGGAGTTTTTCATCGCGTTGCAGCATTTCAATGACCCAGAGCCGGAGTTCACTCCACTCCGGATAGCCTGCTTCCCACCAAGATTTGACACTTATGGCATAGGCGCTATGGCTCAAAAGATGGTTGATCGAGGGGTAAAAGCGCGCATTTGCCAACTCTTTGTCCAGTGCCCAAAATACGGATGTAAATCGCTGTGTATGGCGCGTAACCGGTTCGGAGAAATCTCCTCCGGGCGGAGAAATAGCGCCGATCATCGTGACGGCTCCCGTATCACCTCCTAGGGTTCTGACTGCGCCCGCCCGTTCATAGACCGAGGCAATACGAGAGGCGAGATACGAGGGAAATCCCTCTTCGGCGGGCAGCTCATTCATGCGCCCCGAGAGTTCACGCATCGCTTCTGCCCAGCGAGAAGTCGAGTCGGCCATCAGTGCAACGGTATATCCCATATCGCGGAAATATTCCGCGATGGTCAACCCGATATAGATAGAGGCTTCACGCGCCGAGACGGGCATATCGGAAGTGTTCGCGATGAGTACGGTGCGTTCGATGAGCTTTTTGCCGCTTTTGGGGTCAGCTAGTTGGGGGAACTCTTGAAGCACTTCGGTCATCTCATTGCCTCGCTCACCGCAGCCTATATAGACTATGATGTCGGCATCGCTCCATTTTGCCAAGGTTTGCTGCAAGATGGTCTTGCCTGTGCCGAATCCTCCGGGAATAGAAGCGCTGCCGCCTTCGCTGATCGGGAAGAGAAAGTCGATGATCCGCTGTCCCGTGATCATCGGTTTTTTTGAAAGAATCCGCTCTTTAAAAGGACGCGCGATGCGAACCGGCCATCTCTGCACCATCGTGAGTCTCTCCCCATCCTCAAACTCGATCAGTGTGTCATCGAGCCGATATTCTCCTTGCCCGGCAACAAAACTGACCCTCCCGTTTTTGTCCGGCGGCACCATAAGGCGATACTCAAAGGCATCCTGGGCGCTAACTGCGCCTATATATTCCCCGCCTTCAAGCTTTTGACCTGCCTTCGCGAAAGGAGTGAAGCTCCAGAGCTTGTCTCTATCGAGAGGATCGAGTTTGAGTCCTCTGCTTATGCGGGTGCCTGCCAGTTTGAGCGGACGCCCGATGCCGTCATAGATCGAGCCCAAAAGTCCGGGACCCAAAAGGGCAGAGAGCATTTGCGCCGTAAAAGTGACGGCTTCGCCAAGCTTGAGCCCCTCTGTCTCTTCGTAAACTTGGATCAACGCGCTCTTTTGGTCTCTTTCGATGACTTCGCCTGTTAGTCCGAGCTCCCCGACATACGCGACATCCTGGATACAGACTCTCTCACCGTCAAGTTCTGCTCTGACAATAGGACCCAAAATAGAGATTATGTGTGCCATCAATCCTCCTCAAAATGTAACATAGCGGTCATTTCGCCCTGAAGTTCCTCTATAATACGCTCAACAGAGTACTCGATGTAGAGATTGTCATGTCTGAAAATAACGGCATTTTCCTCGGAGGTCTCTACTCTAAATTTTTTGGTATCTACGAGCGCACTATAGGCTTGGGGTAAGAAAAATATACCTCTTTGGCGGTGTTGCGATATCCATGCGATAAAGCATTCGACCAGTATAGGAAATTGTTCTTTGAGTCTGTTTTTGACCTTGTCTCTGACTCTTGCTTGGGCTTTGTTCTTGAAGGCTGACCACATTTGATCCGCTTCGTCTCGAATCATTCTGATCTCTTGCCGCTCTTTGGCTTGGAGTTCTTGCTTCCATTCGGAGCGTTTGTATTGTAGCCACTGCTCTGCCTCCATTCCGGTCTCTTTCTTTGTTTGGAACATATATATAGATGCCTCTTCCTCGATCGTCTTTATTTTGGCGGCAATATGCCCTTCGACTTTGTTGGCAAAATCGCTAAAGTCGGATACCGAGGATCGTAGCAAGGTACTCCTTTAGGCTTGATGCGTGATGGATCCCATCTATGGAAGGGATAAATACGATGGCAGGGAGCGCCCGCTTTTCGATCATAGAGCTGAAGTGTTTGGAAAAAAGAGAAAAATACCGATCTGCTATCGCGATCACGCCGACATCCCGGTCGCCAAAGAGTGTATGCATTTTTTCCAGAAACATCGCATCATCTTCGGCAATGATACCTTCGATGCCGGCTAGTGAAAAACCGAGACACTCCTCTTCGTTCCCGACAATGACCAGTTTCATTCCGTCTTTATCCCACTTTCCCAAGGATCATAATGGCGATGATCAACCCGTAAATGGCGATCCCCTCGGCCAAGCCAAGGAAGATGAGTGCCTTGCCGGAAATTTCCGGTTTTTCACCTACTGCTCCCATCGCCGCCGCGCCGACCAATCCCACCGCGATACCGCCGGCGATCGTCGAGAGACCTACCGCGAGCGCTGATGCGATATAAGCGACGCCTTCATCTGAAATAGCCGTCTGTGACGCAGATGCTACTGACGGCAAAAGCAATAGAGCGCCTATAATCCATGACCTAATTTTCATCTTTTCCTCCAAGTGTATAAGGTTGGTAAGGGATGCCCCCTCCTTTAAAAAAGCGTTTGAAAAACTCATAATACTCCAATCTTAGTGTCTGAATCGTCACGATAACACCTTCAAGCACAATAATAACCACATTTCCTATGATTATCAATATCCAGTAGATAAGACCCTCTCCATACGATTCGCTGATCATCCGCGCAATACTGAAAACAGCCATAAAGAGCGCCCCATGCGCCAGAGCAAAGGCTCCTACCCGAAGAAATGAGAGCGTATTGGTGATCGTATCCATAAATTCTCTCAAAAGGTCTATCACTGCTTGGCTTCCCTGACCTGTTTTTCTGAGTAACTGAATAAATATTATGATCAGAAGCAGAGAAAGCAGGATCGCTTCATAGGTGATATCGAGCTCTTGAACGACAGATTTGATAAAAATACCGATCGTAAACCAGTAAACCAGAAGCCAAAGAAGGCTTCCTTCGCTCACAAAGAGCAAGGTCGGCTCTTTTCGTTTGACTGCAGTCACCATATGCAGAAGGAAGCTGAGGGTAATTATCGCGATACCGATACCGATACTGAAGATAATCGTAGCCTGTATATTTTCTAAAGGAGAAAATAGCAGATGGGGCAGCAGATGATGTACTCCAAAAACAGAACCGTACAGAAGGCCGAAAAAAGCAGCAGAGAGTCCGCTCAGATAATAGATTTGTCCAAAATCTGCATACTTGGCGATATTCTTTTTGACCAGCCAACCCAAAAATGCAAGGATCAAACCATGTCCGACATCGCCGAACATGATCCCAAAAAGCAGCAGAAAAGAGAAGGCAAAGGGCAGGACGGGGTTGACCTCTCCGTATCTTGGGTATGAGAAGTTGGTGATGAGTTTCTCAAACGGTTTGAGTGCGGAGGGAGTATCGAGAAGCACCGGCGCTTCACCTTCATGCTCGAGGAAGGTCACTTTCGCGTGTTCTATGTCCGCCACAAAATTTTTTGCTGATTTTTTTGGGATCCAGCCCCCCAATATCATGCCTTTGGGGCTTTCTCGGAGTGATGATTTTGCCACTTCCAATTCGTGGAGGTTGCGAAGATGACTCTGGCTATTTTGTAGCGAGGTTTCGTATTCCTTCGAGAGGATCTCTCTCTTTGTGTGGAGTTTTTGCCCGGTGAGCTGCTGCAGCTTGTATGCTTGTTCCGAAAAGTATATTTGATTCATCTCAATGGCTTTAACCGTATTGAACCCTTTGAGAACTTCGGGCTCTTGTTCTTCTTCATAAAAGATGGCTATGGCGCTCGTTTGCTCAAATAGCGGACGATCAATGAGAAGCAACCCCGTATGCTTTGCGCTCAAGCGCAAGAGTTCCGCCGCTTCCATCGTCACGATGGCAACACGAAATCGGAGATAGTTGAGGTTTTTGGAGAGTGTTTCTACATCAACAACGGGCAAAAGCGCATTTTTAATAGCCGCCGCTTTGTGGAACCACTGAAGTTCCTGATCGGATGCTCTGAGCTCTTGCGAAACCTCTTCTATGCGTGATCCGATTGCCGATAGAGTGTTTTCTATTTCGTTGAGTTGTTGGTCGATAGAGGGGCCGGCATGCGTTTGCCGATGTCTTGGTATGATCTCCAGAAATTTCATATACGCAAGGGTCAGCGTCAGCAAAGTTTTGACCCGACTTGCTTCTGCTTCATTTTCGGGCATCGCTTTGATTTTCTCGATATGCAACACACCTTCTAATCCAATCCTTTCGAGAACGGCATCGCTGTATTGCGGCTCAATCCCAATCTCTACGCGGAACATCTTTTCGGGGAAGAGCATGTCAGTCTCCTGCCGTCATTGAGAGGATCTCCTTCTTCTCGAGACCGAAAGCCACACCTTCCGTAATCGCCCTAATATCTGAGACCTCCATCTCTATGAGCCTCAAAAGTGAAAAAGGGATAGCGATGGAAAAAGGGTAGCCGTTCCATACGGACAAAAGATATTGTTTATGATAGCGGTAGAGCGCCTTATGAAAGGTTTCGTAGCTGTCAAACTTTTCATTGAGTGTCGGTTCGATGGCAGATGAAAGTTGCTGCAGATTTGGGACATGGCAGAGTCCGGCAAGTTCACTCAGGTTAAATTTTTCGGTAAAAGGAAGCATATAGGCAAGTGTCTCTTCGATGGTGAGCCGGTGCAAAAGGCGGGATTTTACCAGATTGTAGAGATTGAGAAGATCAAAATAGCTTCCCACTATTTTTTTGAGTTGAGAGCGCTCGGAAGGAGATATTGTGTACATACTTTTTTTGAGAAGA
>DZAQ01000201.1 GCA_022729615.1 Sulfurovum sp. | reverse complement strand
CCTCAATTTTTGCGCATAGGACACTAATACGAATCTTTTGGGTCTATCATAACAAAAAGGATAGAATGCAAAGGAGTATAGTGCTTGATGCTATAAGATCGCAGATCCCTTTACCTTCTACGCCATATGCCAAAATAGTCTCTTCGGTGATGCAGGAGAGTCTGCTCAGTTTGAAGCAAGAGAGTAGTTCTCTCCATCCCATTTGAGGGGATAAGCCTTGAGCTGTTTGCCTGTAAGTTCATAGACCCAACCCCCTTCTCGCCGCTCCATGGTCGCGCTTCCTGCGCAAAAAATCTCACTTTTGATCCCCTCTGCATGGACTCGGTATGCATGGTGGATATGTCCGCAGAGAATGGCTCCGCTTTCGATGGATTGGCAAGCATGCAAAAATGCCTCTACATTCCTGAGACTATGGAGTTTTTTGTCGTTGTGGCCATTTGCCAAACGAGGCGCATAGTGCAGGACAACAAAAATGAAGCGTCCATCAACCCTTTTATCTTTGAGAATTTTCAAAAATGCCTCTAGCTCTTTTGGGGGTATCTTCCCGTCAGATCTCCATGGCGTAAGATTTGCCCGTGCGCTATTGAGTGCGATGACGGCAGTATGATCGCCTACAAGCCGCACAAGCGGCCAATATCCGTCAGAGCAATATTCCGGGAGATCGCTTTGCAAAACAGAGGCAAAATAGTCAACAAACAAGGAGTGGCTTTTGTCTCTATGCACATAGATATCGTGGTTGCCGGGAACCGTGACATAGTTGTGCGGCGGTATCATGAAAGGCGCGACAAGCTCTTTGGCTCTTTGGAGCTCCTCTTTGAGTCCTAGCGCCGTATAGTCTCCCGTATTGATAGTGATATCGATACTGTTTAACTCTTTGAAACGCAACAGTGCGTCTAGTTTTTTTTCTGTGTCACTGAAATATTTTGCTCGTCCGGCAGCGAGATTGAGCGCCCCGAGAGCGCGCTTGCTAAACCATTTGTGCCACCGCATTTGACGGACATCAGAAGCGATATGTATGTCACTGAAATGAAGTATTCGTAATGGCTTTTGCATAGTTGTATCCGATTTTTGCCGATTATAGCATATGCGAGATAAAACCAATCGAGCATTGTGATATAATAAAAAAACACTTTTGAGGAGTAAATCTATGGCATCAGTACTGCTTCCGCTTGCGGAAGGATTTGAGGAGATTGAGGCGGTATCGTTGATCGATATCATGCGCAGAGGCGGGATCGATGTTCGGACTGCCTATTTGGATGGAGAGTTTGAGACCGATTTGGTGGTGGGTGCCAATGGCATTGCGATCCAAGCGGATCTTTCGATCAAGGATGTTTTGGCTGATGATTTCGATATGATCGTGCTTCCGGGCGGATGGGGCGGCACCAACCGTCTAGCCCAAAACCCAAAGGTGCAAGCGCTGCTCAAAGAGTTTCAGGCAAAAGATCAATACATCGGAGCCATCTGCGCAGCCCCCTATGCGCTCCATGTTGCCGGAGTTTTGAGCCATAACTATACCTGCTATCCCTCTGTCGAAGAGAAGATACGAGAAGAGGGCTATACAGACAGTTCAAAAGTGGTCATTGACGGCAAAGTGATGACCTCGAGGGGACCCGGGACGGCGATCTGCTTTGGTTTGGCTATCGTGCGCCAATTGGTCGGAGTGGAGAGTTATGAAGCCGTCAAGAGCGGTAC
>DZAQ01000200.1 GCA_022729615.1 Sulfurovum sp. | reverse complement strand
AGAGAAACAATTTTTACCGACAACCAAAAGTGAGATGCAGCTCCTTGGGTGGGAGCAGTGCGATGTGATCCTCGTAAGCGGGGATGCCTATATTGATTCGCCGTTTATCGGTGTAGCCGTAGTCGGCAGAATGCTTGAGTCTCTCGGGTATCGCGTCGGTATCATCGGTCAGCCGAGTATAGAGGACGATCAAGATATTATGCGTTTGGGTGTGCCTAGACTCTTTTGGGGGGTCAGCGGAGGAAGTATCGATTCGATGGTTGCCAACTATACGGCGACCAAGAGATTTCGCCATGATGACGACTACACCCCCGGAGGCAAAAACAACAAACGCCCCGATAGAGCGGTGCTCGTCTATACCAATCTTATCCGCCGCTACTACAAAGGTGATGTGCCCATAGTGCTCGGCGGCATCGAGGCGAGTCTGCGCCGCGTGACACACTATGACTACTGGTCGGACAAACTGCGAAAACCGATTTTGTTCGACTCCAAAGCCGATATTTTGGTCTATGGGATGGGCGAGCAGGCGATATGCGATCTCATTAAGGCGCTTGATGAGGGGAGGGATCATCGGGATATCCGCGGGATCTGCTACATCGCCAAAGAGCCGAAAGAGGAGTTTCATCAACTCCCTTCGCATGAGGATTGCCTGGGCAGCAAAGAGAAGTATATTGACCTCTTTGACCTCTTTTATGACAACAATGACCCGATCAGCGCCAAGGGGTTGTCTCAAAAGGTCGATGCGCGCTACAATATCCAAAATCCTCCCTGCGATTACCTCAATGAGCCGGAGATGGATGCTCTCTCTGCGCTACCGTTTGTGAGAGAACTTCACCCTTTTCACCGCCCCCAAGGCACGGTCAGATGTCTGGAGACGATCAAATTTTCCATCATGACCCATCAAGGATGCTGGGGAGAGTGTAACTTTTGCGCGATCGGGGTGCATCAGGGCAGGACGATTCGCACCCGCTCCGAGGAGTCTATCGTCCAAGAGGCGAAAGAGTTCACGCAGTACAAGGATTTCAAGGGGATCATCTCCGATCTGGGCGGTCCGACAGCCAATATGTACGGCTATGAATGCGACAAAAAGCTCAAGCTCGGCACTTGCGACTATCAGCGCTGTGTCGATGCAAGACACCTTTGCAGTGCGATGAAGCCCAATCACAGCAGGGTGGTCAATATGATGCGCCGCGTGCGCGCAGTGCCGGGCATCCGTAAAGCTTTCGTCGCTTCGGGTGTACGGTATGATCTCATCACGGAAGATAAGCGGGATGGCTACTCTTATCTCAGGGAGTTGGTAGAGCACCATATTTCAGGACAGATGAAAGTCGCGCCGGAGCATACGGAGCAGCATGTGCTTGATTTGATGGGCAAGCCAGGAAAACAGACGCTTGTCGATTTCAAAAAACTCTACGACAAGCTCAACAAGGAGATGGGCAAAAAGCAGTTTTTGACCTACTATCTGATCGCGGCACACCCCGGATGCACCGAAAAAGATATGCACTCGCTCAAGCGCTTCACCACGCACGAACTGGGGATGAATCCGGAGCAAGCACAGGTATTCACACCCACCCCGGGCACCTACTCATCGGTCATGTACTATACGCAGATGGATCCGGTGACCCGTAAAAATATTTTTGTAGAAAAAGATATGCGGCGCAAAGAGATGCAAAAAGAGATCGTAGTGAAAAAACAGAGCTGCAAGAG
>DZAQ01000070.1 GCA_022729615.1 Sulfurovum sp. | reverse complement strand
AAAGTGAGTTGCGTGATCTCCGTGTGTGACTTGATAAAACTATTGAGCTCTTCTAGTTTCAAAGAGCCGATCTTCTCTAGCAGCCCCTTATGGTAGCCGATGGGTCTATCGAAATAGTATCCCCGAAAGGCGATGCCAAGCCGCTGCGAGAGTGTTTCACTCTGGAGCGGTTCACTTCCGACTAGAAACTCTTTGGCCGCGTCAAGCTCTTGCTGGGAGACCCCTTTTTGGACGAACTCCGCGACGATCTGCGAAACAAGTTTTTTCGCCTCCTCTTCATTGGCGAGTTTGGTCTGCAGATAGCCGCTTAGATAGGAGCTTGAGCGGTTGGTGACAAATTGTCCGTATGCGCTGTATGCCAAGCCGCGCTTGACGCGGATCTCCTCCATCAGACGGCTTCCAAACCCGCTCCCGCCCAAAATATATCCTGCAACTTTGGCTATATGCTGATCGGGGTCGCTATATTTGAAATCAAACGGAGCGCCAAAATAGATATAAGCCTGCTGGGTATCGGCGACCTCCGCGGCGACCTCTTGCTTGCTGCTTGCCGGGAAATATCCGGCATTGGGCTCTTCTATCTGCGGAAGCAGGCTGAGTGTATCTTGGACGACCTTTTGTGCCTGATCCGCAGTGATATCCCCGCCTATGACCACGATCGCGTTGTTGTACCCCAGATGGGATGTGATAAAGCTTTGCATATCCTCCAGAGTGATAGCAGCGACACTCTCGATGGTACCGTTTCTAGGCTGGCTCATCGGTGTACCGGCAAAAAGTCTCTCTTTGAGTTTGTTGGCGGCGATAGTATCAAAATCACTCTTTTGCTGCATCAAGAGTCCATGAGCCTGCATCTTGACATGGTCAGCAGCTTTTTTCGTATAGTTGGGGTCGCTTAGGAGCTGCGAAAGAAGCTTTACCCCCTTGTCAAACTCGCTTTTGAGACTGCTGAGTTCGATGATGAGCGTCTCATGATCTGCCCTGGCAGAGAGCCCGATCGCACTGTTTTCGAGCTTGGCAGCAAAGCCGACACTGCCATCTTTTTTGGTCCCTTCCGAGAGAAGTTTGGCACTCAGATATGCCAAGCCGGCCTTGGTGTCATAGAGCGATCCGCTATTGCGAAAAATGATCTGCATCGAGACGATCGGCATATAACTGTTTTGCTCAAATACGACCGGCACCTCTTTGCCGTGCACATTTACTTTCAATATATCTTCACCCATTACCCATCCTTGTAGTAGTAAAACTATCCATAAAAATCTTTTCAACCCCTCTCCTTTCGTCCCGACTCTGCTTGCATCACTGCCCTATTTCCATCAGTAAAAACGCTCCAAGATCTCATAGGCTGTATTGCGCTTTGCCGGCTTCTCGCCGATGTCTTGAATGAGACGGATCATCTCCTCTTGGTTCATCTGATTGTGCGCACCCGCTGCGGAGACGACATTCTCCTCCATCATGGTCGAGCCTAGATCGTTGGCTCCAAAAAGAAGCGCCATTTGACCGATATAGCTTCCTTGTGTCACCCATGAGCTTTGGATATTTGGGACATTGTCCAAAAAGAGTCTAGCGACCGCCAAGAGCCTGAGATAGCGGTTGGAGGATTGTTTTTGTATCTGGGGCAGCTCGCGAAGCAGCTCGGTATTTTCCCCCTGAAACGACCACATGATAAAAGCTCGAAATCCGCCCAGCTCATCCTGCAGGCTTCTGACATACTCCCAATGCTCCACGATCTCACGATCGGTCTCTATGGTACCGTACATCATCGTAGCGGTCGATCTGATCCCCAGCTTGTGCGCTTCCCTATGCACTTTGAGCCAAGTATCTTTGTCCAGCTTCTTGGGGGCGATGACATCTCTGACTCGATCGGAGAGTATCTCCGCGCCTGCGCCGGGGATCGAACTCAACCCCTTGGCATGGAGCCGCCGCAACACCTCTTTGATAGATATCTTCGATCTCGTAGCGATATAATCGATCTCTATCGCCGAGAAGCCGTGAATGGTCACTTGGGGGTATTTGGCATGGATATGTCCCACAAGCTCCTCATACCACTCGATCTGGAGTTTGGGGTGGACGCCGCCCTGAAAGAGGATCTGCGTACCGCCGATCGCCAAAAGCTCTTCTATCTTTTGGTCGATCTCCTCAAAAGAGAGGATATAGGCATCATCATTTTTCTCATGACGGTAAAAAGCGCAAAATTTACAATCGACCCAACAGACATTGGTATAGTTGATGTTTCTATCGACCACGAAGGTGGTCACGCCATCGGGATGCAGCTGCTTTTTGCGCTCAAAAGCCATTTGACCGAGCGTTTTGAGGTCTGCATTTTCGATGAGGGCAACCGCCTCGTCGATACTCATTCGTTTTGTCATCACTCTCTCACTTATGGAGCGTCCGGCGTATCGAGGCTCACTCTGCTTGGCTTCTCTCCGACGGCATCGAGCACTCCGTTGATGAACTTCGGCGCATGCTCATCGGCAAGCTCTTTGGCGAGTTCTACGGCTTCATTGATGATGATCGCCCTATCCGTCCCTGCGATGAGTATCTCATAGACGCCAAGCCGCAAGATCGCCTTCTCCACTTTGCCGATAGAGGTATAATCCCACTCTTTGAGGTGGCTCTGGATCTCCTCATCTATGCGTTCTAAATTCTCAACCGTCCCTATGAAAAGATCATTTGAAAAGGTTCGCTGTTTGTTGCGTATCTTGCTCTCTTCGAGGATCTCATCAGAGTATTTGGTGATAGTGTGATTGCCCAGATCATACGCGTAGAGCAAGCCGACTACAGCGGTTCTCGCTTGGTGCCGTGTCGCCATTACGCTTCCAGTTTATTGTATAGATTCATCATTTCGATGAGCCCCACCATCGCTTCAGCTCCTTTGTTGCCTGCCTTGGTTCCGGCTCTCTCGATCGCCTGCTCGATACTGTCCACCGTCAAGACACCAAATGCCGTCGGCTTGCCATACTTGAGCGTCACCGAGGCTACCCCTTTGGTCGCTTCGGCAGAGACATAATCAAAATGAGGCGTAGCGCCGCGTATCACAGCCCCCAGACAACACACTGCGTCATATTTGCCTGATGCCAAAGCCCTATCGAGCGCGAAAGGTATCTCAAAAGCGCCCGGCACAAGGATCAAATCCAAATCCTCGCTCTTGCCGCCATGTCTTGCGTAGGCATCTTTCGCCCCCTCTACCAATCTATCGGTGATAAAGTGGTTGAATCTCGCATTTATGATGGCAACCTTCTTGGTTGTGTCAACGCTCAGCTGACCCTCTACTGTCTTCATATCTACTCCTTTATTAAATTATCAATCGTATCGCATCAATCTCTTGGATGAGACGGTTCAAGTCATCCAATTGTATCATATTGGGACCGTCACTCAGCGCCACACTTGGATCAAAATGGGTCTCAAAGAAAAATCCATCTACACCCGCAGCGGCAGCAGCTCGTGCGAGGCAGGGCACAAAAGAGCTATCGCCGCCGCTTGTCGCACCCCCGCTGGCAGGCATCTGCACAGAGTGTGTCGCATCGAAGATCACCGGCGCAAAAGAGCGCATGATCACAAATGAGCGCATATCCACCACGAGATTGCCGTACCCGAAACTTGAACCTCGCTCGGTAAGCCAGACGCCGAATTTTTTGGCGTTTTCGTAGTTCACCTCTTTGCATCCTCTCGTGTTCAGCACCTTGGCGACTGAGTGCTCCATCGCGGCAGGAGCGAGAAATTGCCCTTTTTTGATATTGACCACTGCCGCCGTACGCGCCGCAGCTACCAGCAGATCGGTCTGACGAGAGAGAAACGCAGGGATTTGCAACACATCGGCGACCTCAGCCACAGGGGCAGCTTGAGCGGGTTCGTGAATATCTGTGAGTATCTTGTATCCAAAGGTCGATTTCACCTCTTCAAGCATCCGAAGACCCTCATCGAGTCCGGGACCGCGAAAACTCTCAAGACTTGTACGGTTGGCTTTGTCAAAACTCGCTTTGAAGTAGAAATCTTTGGTGCAATCCTCTTCGTAAGGCATCAACGCCTCTGCAATTTTCAAAACACTATCGCGACTCTCGATCACGCAAGGTCCGGCTATGAGGATCATGTAAACTCCTTTGTTTGCTCTTCTTGGACGATATTCAAGGTTGTCTGTTTTTTGGCAGAGCAACCAAGAGTCCTGAGAGAATAACGAGGATTATACCCAAAAAAGTCCAAAAGTCGGGCAGAGGATCGCCCAACATCGTGCCGATAAAGAGAGAGAAAACGATATTGGAGTAGGAGATCGTCCCGACGATACCCGCCTTGGTGAGCTCATAGGCTCTAGTCATCAAATACTGAGAGAGTGTCGCGAATAGCCCTACTCCGGCTATCAATATCCACTCTATTTTTGAGGGCATCACGAAGGGGGCAAAAAGAAAATCAAGCTCATCACTCTGTAGTGACGGCGCTGCCAACATCAGCAAAACAGGCGCGATCGTCCCGACCACCATAAACGAAAGCACGATCGAGCGTGTATCATAGTAGTGGCGAAGCTCCCGTATGGAGGTATATGCGAGTGCTGCGCCGACTCCGGAGAAGATACCCAAAAGATCATATTTATCTAGTGACAACCCCTCAGGTTTGGCGATAAGAACAATTCCGACAAATCCAACCAAGACCGCCAAAACAGCGCTTCTTGGCAGCTTCTCGCGCAAAAAAATGTAGGCAAAAATAGCTCCGAAAATGGGTGAAGTTTTGTTGTAAGTTACCGCCTCTCCCAGCGGTATATGCGCCATGATATAAAAGTATGCCAAGAGCGCCAAAAATCCTATCAGCCCTCGAAAAAAGAGCAAAAACGGTCTGCCGCCCTTCTGCTTGAGCGGAAACCTCCAGAGTGTCGCGCCGATCATCAATACTCCGACAAGGTTACGAAAAAATGTGATCTCAACTGCCGGTATCGACTGGCTGAGCACCTTCGCAAATCCCCCCATAAACGCGAAACACAAAGAGGCAAGAAGCATAAACAGGATACCTTTGTCTATATTTTGGATTTTTTGTCTCATTTGCTTCCTGCTGTGATTTGTCGTAAGAAAACGCTTATTATGGAGTAGATATTGTAACTTTCAAAACATTTTTGAAGAGTCAATAGGATGCCGATATTTGATGTTCCAATGCCTGGGCGATCAAGCGTGAGCGATTTATGTTCGCCGCTTTCGCATAGCGATCCACCCGTTCTAGCAGCATTTGGGGGAGTGTGATATTTACTCGGACAGCATGCTCCTTCGTTCGACGAGAGATGATGGCAGGATTTGGTTCTATCATCATAAGCAAACACCCTTGCGCCTCTTCTTTGGCATTTTTCAGATCAATTATGGGGGCTGATTCGTTATCATTGATCATTTCAGACAGATGAAGACTTAATGCCTCTTTTGCCATAGCGATCGTCTCTTCAAGATTTTCACCGGCAGAGATGCATCCGGCAACATCGGGGAAAAATATGCTGTAACCGCCATCCGATGTCTCTTCAAAAACCGCCGGATATGCTTTTAACCATTCAACCATGATACGAACTCCTCTTTGGATGAGTTAAGCTGCTTGAGGATGCTTGAGAGCGTTTTGGGAGCTATTTCACGCTTTGGATGCGGGATAGTCGCTTTGCCTTTGTGAATAGGATGTTTGAAATGCTTGTGGCTTCCCTCTTGAGAGACCTCAAACCATCCCATCGCCAAAGCAAAACGAATCAACTCCTTTGAAGTAAAACTCATAAAACCCCAATTGCTTTTAATGTGTATAATTATACACATATTTTGATAAAAGTCAATAGTTTTTCTAGATAAATTCGAGTCCACTATCAACACACATAGGTTTTGTGTTATGATCTTACGATCAAACAAACCTCTTTATTCTCAAAGGAGCGCAATGCGCTACGATCTCATCGTCGTCGGTTCCGGGGCAGCAGGAATGATGGCGGCGATCAGGGCGGCTGACTTGGGCAGAAGAGTCCTCCTGCTTGAGAAGCTTCCTCAAATCGGAGCCAAACTCAAAGCTACCGGCGGCGGGCGATGCAATCTCACCAACACACTCGATAACGAAACTTTCATGAGCCGTTTTGGGCGGGAGGGGCGATTTATGGGCAGTGCGCTTGAAGCGCTGGATGCGCATGCGCTGAGAGCCTTTTTTGAGCGGATAGGAGTGCCCAGCCACGCTCCTGACGGCTTCAGGGTCTTTCCGCTTACGCACAGTTCACAAACGATCATCAATGCGCTTACCGAAGAGATGCACAGAGCAGGTGTGGAGGCGCTATGCCGGCAGAAAGCGGAGTTGCTTCTTTTTGAAAATGGGCATATCACGGGCGTCAAAAGCCAAAACCAAACCTATCTTGCCCCTCACCTCATCATCGCAACGGGCGGCATGGGCTATCCGATGCTGGGCGCCGAGGGGGACGGATACCGCCTTGCCGCACAAGCCGGACACCAAACCACCCCGCTGCATCCTGCCATGATGCCGCTGCAAACCAAAGAGCATTGGGTCGCATCGTGTCGCGCTGATACGATCCCCAAAGCACACCTGGTCGTCAACCTCAAAAAATACGCCAATCTCCAAGCAAAAGGCGATCTCATCTTTACCAAAGAGGGGATCAGGGGTCCCGTGGTGCTTGATTTCTCCAGAGAGATCACACCGCTTCTTGCCAAATTAGGAGAGGTGCCGCTCTTGGCAAATCTCACGGGCGGGATGAATGAGGAGCAGATACGCAGCCACCTCAAACAAGAACAGAGTAAAAATCCGCAATACAATACCCTCGAGCTCCTGCAAACGCTCCTGCCCGCTTCGCTCGCTTCGGTTTTTTGCAGACTCACGGGTGCAGACCCTGCTCTCACACTGGGCAAGCAGCAAGGCATCATCAGAGATCAGCTCATCAAATATCTCGCATGGATGCCGCTCACCATCACCGGACACGAAGGGTTCAAAATGGCGATGATCACCCGCGGAGGCATCCCGCTGCGTGAGATCGATCCGCTCACAATGCAGAGCAGACTCCTAAAGGGACTCTACTTTTGCGGTGAAGTGATGAATCTCGACGGTCCCTGCGGCGGATACAATCTCCAATGGTCTTTTTCTAGCGGATATCTGGCAGGAGAACTGAAGGG
>DZAQ01000005.1 GCA_022729615.1 Sulfurovum sp. | reverse complement strand
AACTTTTTACATGCAAGGGCAGCTCCATGACAAAACATTATGAAACTTCCGAGATTGAGAGCGTCTGTACCTATTGCGGGGTAGGATGCGATATCACCGGTGTGGTCGAAAATAATAAAATCGTAAAAATATATGCGCAAAAAGATGGGGTGGTCTCTCAGGGAAAACTCTGTATCAAGGGCAAATACGGATTTGATTTTGTGACTGCGGAGGATCGTCTCCGAGAGCCTCGCATCAAAAAGAGTTTTTTGGAGAAAAATCCAGATATTGCTGCATTTCTCGATGGGAAAACAAAAAATCTTGATCATGAGTATGTCACCTGTGATCTTGAGAGCGCGACTTCAGTGATAGCTATGAAGCTTGGTCAAATCAAGCAGAAGTATGGCGGAGAGAGCTTTTGTGCCATCGGAGGGGCAAGAACATCCTGTGAGGGAGCCTATACTTTCCAGAAATTTTGCCGCGAAACGATGGATTCGGGACATATAGACAACTGCGCTAGAGTCTGCCACTCTCCATCACTCAAAGGAATGCGCGCAACTATCGGCGAGGGGGCAGCGACAAACCCTTATAATGATATATATGAGACGGAATTTATGGTCGTCATAGGCTCCAATACGATAGAGGCGCATCCGATCGTCGCAAATCGCATCGTCGATATGGCAAAAAATCACAACAATCTCGCAGTCATCGATGTGCGTGAAACCAAACTTGCCAAACTTGCCAAACATAATTGCGTGATTCCTTATGAGGCAAATCTGCTTATACTCAATATGATGGCGTTCATCATCATCGATGAGGAGCTGTATGATGAGGGGTTCATCAAAAACCGTACAAGCGGATTTGAGGCTTTCAAAGAGAAGATTCTGGGCGATCCGTACGCCAACCCAAAGTTTTTTGCGCAGATCGAGGGGTATGAGTATCTAGCCAAAATGATCCCCAATATTGCACGAGAATATGCCGTCAAAAAATCAATGATCTTTTGGGGACTCGGTATCACGGAGCATATCGACGGCTCTTATGCCGTCATGGCGATCACGCATTTGGCATTGATGACAGGCAACATCGGCAAGACAGGAGCAGGATTGATGCCGCTTCGGGGGCAGAATAATGTCCAAGGGGCATGCGATATGGGGTGTCTTCCCTATTTTGCACCCGATTATCAGCTGCCGAAAGTGGAGGGGCTGATGACGCCGCAGCTGATCGATGCGATGCTTGATGGGAAAATCAAAGCGCTCTATAATATGGGAGAAGATATTTCTCATATCCACCCCAACAGCAATAAAATTGAGAAAGCATTGGGCAATTTGGAGTTCATCGCGGTTCAAGAGCTTTTCATGACCGATATCGCCAAGAGGGCGGATATCGTCATTGGTGTCAAGTCGGCCTATGAGAAGACGGGTGTCTATATCAATGCGATGCGCCGTTTGCACCTTTCGCAGCCTCTTGTACAGAGTGATCTGCCCGATGACTGGGAAGTTTTGACGATGGTGGACAACAAATTAGGAGGCAGTTTTCACTTCCAAAGCAGCGAAGATGTATGGAATGAAGTCAGAGAGGCGGCTCCTCGTCGGTTTTCCGGAGCAGCGTACCATAGACTTGCAAGGCATCGGAAAAGAGGTATGCAGTGGCCTGTGCATTATGAGGATACGCCCGTGCTGCATCTGCTGGATTTTCGTACAGAAGACGGATTGGGAATCTATGTCTATCACCAATATGAACTTCGGGGCATGATTCAAGAGATTTTGGAGAAGAAATTTTATAATGACTCCCTTGATGGGTACTATTTGACGACAGGACGGACGCTGGCACACTATAACAATGCCGCGCAGACAAAAAGATGCGAAAGCCTCAACAGTAAATATGATGCCGATGTGCTTCTTGCGCCATTGGATGACGAAGGGAAGTTTGGCGAGTTTGTCATCCTCAAGACGCTCCACGGAGAGACGGCACCGCTTGCCGTAAGGTACACGGACAAGGTAAGAGAGAAGACGCTCTTTTGTACATTTCACCATAGCGGCTCAAAGATCAATGCTATTTTTGGAGATGAGTGTGATGAGCTGATCATGACCGCGAGGTTCAAATCTCTTCGGGTGAGTGTGGTGCCGGTTGACGGACAGATCGCTTGCGGATAGAGCGTATTAGAGAATGCAAAATACAAATGGATCAAAAAACTTCGGAAACGAATCCGAAGAGTTGGCAACTCGTTTTCTCGAAGAGAGAGGATTTGTGATCGTTGAGAGAAATTTTTATGCAAAAAAACTCGGCGAGATAGATATCGTTGCTCAAAAAGGATCTGTCCTCCATTTCATAGAGGTTAAGAGCGCAAAAGCCGATTTTGATCCGGTTTACAATATGACGCCGACCAAAATAAGGCGCGTTATAAATTCCGCATACTATTATATCAAAACAAAAAAGATCGATGCCCCTTTTTCGATCGATGCTTTGATCATCCGCAGAGGAGTGGCGGAGCTGATAGAGAATATTACGCTTTGATGGGGTGTTGATCTGCAAAAGGAGAAAAATGAAGCTAACGCATGAGCAGGTAGCAGATTTTAAAGAGAAGGGCTATTTGATTCTTCGAGGTTTTGCCGATGCAGAGCTTTGCGATACGATACTAGATATCGCCAAAGCCCATCTCAAGCACTGTGTGCCGCCGATAGAGACCGAACTTGAATATGGCGGAAAATCAACCGAGGAGAGGGTGGTCATCTCTGATGGAGGCGCGGAACATCTCGAAGAGCAGCTGACTGTCCGGAGACTGAGACAGGTGTATGATCGTGATATTGTTTTCAGACGATGGATGGAGAACGCCAAGATACGCCCTTTGCTGACACAGCTGCTGGGCGAGGAGCCTGTCATTACGCTCGCGCACCACAACTCCATCATGACAAAAATGCCGCATAGAAGCACGGAAACCTCATGGCATCAGGATTTTCGCTATTGGCGTTTTGAAAATGACAATCTTCTCTCAGTATGGCTGGCGCTTGGCGAGGAGAATGACAGCAACGGGGTACTGGAGTTTATTCCCGGCAGCCACAGAATAAGTTTTGCTCCTGAGCAATTTGGGGAGAAAGAGTATTTTCTCACAGATCATCCCAAAAACCGTAATTTGGCTGCTGCCAAAGAGCAGAGTGAGCTTCACAAAGGAGATGTGGTTCTTTTTCACTGCAAACTGCTCCACCGCGCCAATCAAAATCAGACAGACAAGCCCAAGATATCTTTTGTCTATACAGTTCGCGCAAAGAGCAATCACCCGATAGCCAATACCCGTTCGAGTGATTTTTCGGATGTTGTTTTAGGCTAAGCAATATTTGGTACTGTTGACAAAAATGAAATTATTCGTTATAAATTTGGTTATATATCCTAATTATGCGTAAATTCTTATTCTCTTCAAAGATGGAAGTATGTATAATGGATTATCAAACAAAACAAAAGGATTGAAAATGGGAAAATATGTAGAATTGAATGGCGGTAATTTCGAGGCTTCCATCGCAGAGGGTGTAACAATGGTAGATTTTTGGGCGCCTTGGTGCGGACCTTGCCGTATGATCGCTCCGGTTATCGAGGAGTTGGCCGCAGACTTTGAAGGAAAGGCGACTATCGCGAAGGTCAATACAGACGAAGAGCAAGCGATCGCCGTAAAGTATGGAATTAGATCTATCCCTTCTATTCTTTTCTTCAAAAACGGTGAGCTTGTTGACCAAATGGTGGGCGCTGCAAGCAAAGATTCGTTTGCTGAAAAAATAAACGCACTTCTCTAAAAACTAGTTTGTTTGGGGGCGGCGAGTCTTGCTCTCAAGCCGGGTTTTATACCCGAAAACAAAATATATCCAAAGGTATATCTGATCTCCAAAGAGACTTTAAAGAATCTTCTATTGGCACAATAGAACTTCTTTAAATACTTTTGATCTCTTCAAACAAGGATGTTTTATGATAGATTGTGCGATTATTGGCGGAGGTCCTGCAGGATTGACAGCAGGGCTTTATGCGACTAGAGGTGGCTTGAAAAATGTTGTATTGTTCGAAAAGGGAATGCCTGGCGGTCAGATAACGCAGAGCAGTGAGATCGAAAACTATCCGGGATTTTTTGACCACAGCAAAACGGGTATGGACTTTATGGACACTTGGCAGAAGCAGTGTTTTCACTTTGGATTGCAGCATCGCCTCGAAGAGGTAAAGGGTGTGCGCAAAGAAGGCGAACATTTTGTTATCGAAATCGCCGGCAAAGAGGCTGTCGAGGCAAAAACGGTGATCGTCTGTACCGGAAGCACTCCAAAGCGCGCAGGCGTCAAGGGGGAGGATCAGTTTTTTGGAAAAGGTGTAAGTACTTGTGCTACATGTGACGGCTTTTTCTATAAAAACAAAGAGGTTGCCGTGCTTGGCGGCGGAGATACTGCACTTGAGGAGGCATACTATCTTTCAAATATCTGCAGCAAGGTCTATGTCGTGCATCGCCGTGACACCTTCCGCGCGGCGCCTCCAACGATCGATCGTGTAAAGCGTACGGAAAATATTGAGTTGATTCTCAACAGTACGGTTGAAGAGGTGATCGGAGATGTCACAGGTGTGACCGGGATCAAGCTCAAGAGTACAAGCGGCGAAGAGAGGATACTTGATGTGCCCGGTATCTTTGTCTTTGTTGGCAATGATGTCAATAATGGCGTACTCAAAGAGCAAGATGGATTTCTTTGCGATGTCAATGATAGGGGTCAAGTGGTTGTGGATCTGAAGATGCGTACTTCCGTGGAGGGGCTTTTCGCGGCAGGAGATATCCGTATGGACGCACCAAAACAGGTTGTCTGTGCCGCAGGCGACGGCGCTGTTGCTGCGCTTGGGGTGATTTCACATATTCAGGAGCACTCTTAATATGAAGCGAGTCGGTATCGTAGGGAGCACGGGGAGGGTTGGAAAGCTTCTCATTGAAAATCTCAAAAGCGAGAGTGATTTGAAGCTGAGCGCAGTGCATGTATTTGATGGAGTTACGCAGGAGCTTCCAAAAGATGCCTTGGTGACCAACAGCATGAAGGCTCTTTTGGAAAATTGTGATATAGTCATCGATTTTTCTGCCCCGGAAGCGACCGAAGAGCTCCTAGAAGCTGCTTTGCAAAACCCAAAACCGCTTGTCATCGCGACGACAGGATTGAGCGCACACCAGCAAAATCTTCTCAAGGAGGCATCGTGCGAGATGCCCCTTTTGTATGCTACAAATATGTCTGTCGGGGTTGCGCTGCTCAAACAGTTAGTGGAGAGAGTCTCTGCCGCACTCAAAGATTTCGATATAGAAATTGTCGAGCAGCACCATCGTCATAAGGTAGATGCGCCAAGCGGCACAGCGCTTACGCTGGCAGAATTTGCTGCCAAAGGGCGAGGCGTCGATCTGGACAAAGTCCGAATCAGCGGTCGAGATGGACAGATAGGCGCAAGAAGCAAAGATGAGATAGCCGTGATGGCTCTTCGCGGAGGGGACATCGTCGGCCGCCATACTGTTGGATTTTACAATGATGGCGAGTTTTTGGAGCTGGGCCATACCGCAACAAGTCGCGAAACTTTTTCAAAGGGTGCGATTCGTGCTGCAAAGTGGCTTGTGGAACAAAAAAAGGGTCTTTATAGTATCAATGACTCATTAGGGATATAAAGGGCGATCATGTGTGCAATTGTTGGTGTGTATGGTGCAAAGAATGCTTCAAAGATAGCCTATTATGCTCTCTTTGCGATGCAGCATCGCGGTCAAGAATCAACGGGTATCTCTGCTGCCGATGATGAGAGAATACGACTCATAAAAAATCGGGGTTTGGTCACGGATGTCTTTAGTGAAGAGAGCTTCGCGCTCCTTTCGGGGAGTTGTGCCATCGGACACAACCGCTACTCGACGGCGGGCGATGATTCTGTTTTGGATGCACAGCCGGTATTCGCCCGATATAGATTGGGGGAGATTTCTGTAGTTCATAATGGCAATCTAGTCAATAAGGATAAGGTTCGAAACAGGCTTATCAAGCGGGGAGCGATCTTTCAAAGCGGCATGGATACAGAAAACATTGTCCATTTGATCGCAAAAAGCGGTGAAAAGCATTTGGTTGACCGTATCAAAGATATGCTCACCAAGATCGAAGGCGCTTATTGTTTGGCTATCCAGAGCCGCTCAAAAATGTTTGTTGTGCGTGATCGTTTCGGTATCCGGCCTCTTAGTCTTGGCAAATTGAGGGATGGGGGATATATCGTCGCAAGCGAAACATGCGCCTTTGATCTAGTAGGTGCGGAATTTATCAGGGATGTGCGACCCGGAGAGATGTTGATATTTTCTGATGGTGAAGAGCCGGTTTCGGAGCAGATTTTTGAGTCCGATTATCATCCGTGCGCCTTTGAGTATATCTATTTTGCAAGACCGGACTCCATCATAGATGGCAAGAATGTCTATCAGGCAAGACTTAAAATGGGTCGAAGACTTGCTCAGGAGGCTCCTGCGGATGTTGATCTCGTTTTGCCGGTACCCGATAGCGGTGTCGCTGCCGCGAGAGGATATGCCGAAGGTTTGGGCGTGCCGTTTGAGATGGGAATCGTGCGCAATCACTATGTAGGGCGGACTTTTATCGAGCCCACCCAAGAGGTCAGAGACCTCAAAGTAAAACTCAAACTCTCTCCGATCAAAAGCCTCATTGAGGGGAAACGGGTCGCGATCATAGATGACTCTTTGGTTCGAGGGACTACATCCAAGCGGATTGTCCGTATGCTCAAAGAGGCAGGTGCGCTTGAGGTGCATATGCGTATCGCTGCGCCGGAGATAAAATTCCCTTGCCGCTATGGGATCGATACCCCCACAAAAGAGGAGCTTGTATCAGCCCGATACACACCCGAAGAGATCGCCGAACATATGGGAGCGACTTCGCTTGGATTTCTCTCTATCGAAGGATTGGTGCAATCGCTTGGAGAGGAGCGAAACTATTCGCTTGTGAGCTTTGACGGCAACTATTTCGCCGGCGGGAACGCCAAGAGCCCTGGCTGCAGCAGTAGTTGTTAGCACGAAATTTAGGTGTTATGTGAGTATAAGAATTTGAAGCAGCTCTACACTTACGGTCTCTATCTCAAAAAAAAGTTTCATGCAAAAGTAAGCAAGATTCCTGTAGGACTCAGCGGCTTTACCTGTCCCAATATAGACGGTACGGTGGCAAAGGGCGGATGCACTTTTTGTCTGAACGAGTCTTTTAGTCCCAATCTAGCTGTAAATAGCACAAAAACTTTCCTCAATCTCCAAAGTACAGCCAATCCTATTTTGGATAAGCAGCTCGAAGAGCTGGATGTGCAGATCGTGACAACCCGTGAAAGAATGCGTCAGCAGTGGGGAAGCCAAAAGTTTCTTGTCTATTTTCAAGCATTTACCAATACCTATGCGCCGTTTGAAACGATCAAAACTCTTTATGAGAGGGCGCTTGCCTATGAAGATGTGATCGGTCTAAGCATTGGCACGAGAAGTGATAGCGTCACCGATGAGGTTTTGGAATATCTCGCAGAGCTTAGCAAAACAAAAGAGATTTGGATCGAATTTGGTATCCAATCTATTTATGATGAGACACTGATGCGCATCAATCGGGGTCATGACGCACTCAATGTAGAACAGGCGATCAAAAAAGCCAAAGCAAAGGGGCTGAATGTCTGCGGGCATTTGATCTTTGGTCTGCCCGGGGAGGATCAAGAGATGATGCTGGGCTCTGCCAAAGCAGCTTACGAGTGGGGGATCGACTCCATCAAGTATCATCCTCTCTATGTGGTCAAACATACGCTCCTTGCCAATGAGTATCTGCAAGGAGAGTTTGAGCCTATTTCAAAAGAGCTTTTTGTGGATACGCTCATCAAGGCGATCGCGCTCAAGCCTGACCACATCTCTATCCAGCGAGTGACTGCCGGTATAGATGATGATACACTGCTCGCCCCTGCTTGGTGCGGGCTGCCAAGAAATCAAATGCTTGCAGCTATCAACGAAGCATTCAAAGAAAAAGGGTGGATATACTAAGCGACCGATTTTAATACCGGTAGTCTGTCAAAATCCTCATATAGCTGCCACGCTGATACGCTGCCGGATTGAGTGTATGCTGAAGCGAGATGCTTCCCTTCATCTGTTCGATCGAATGGTACTCATGCTCCTCCATCCACTCTGTAAGAGCCGTAAGCAGAGTGCCGATGTGTCCTTCACCGTTTTTGAGGAGCGCTGTAGCCATCTGCACCGCATCCGCACCGCTCATCATGGCCTTGAGAATATCTTGGTGGGTTGCAACTCCTGTTGAGACGCACAGGGATGCTGCCAATTTTTTGTACAAAATCGCACACCAGCGCAGGCTTTCACTCATATCTGTTGAGCTGCTTGGATTGATGGTCTGCAGGGCATTGAGTCCTTCGATATCAATATCGACATGGACGGGACGATCAAAGAGCACTAGCCCTTTGGCGCCTAGATCGCTAAACTGTTTTGCCATATTTGCAGGCGCAGAGAAGACGGCATTCATTTTGATACCGACGGGTATCTTTACGGCAGATAAAACAGTCTCGAGCGCATCCGTATAGAGCTTTTCGATGATCCGGCCATCAATATTGGGATCGGTTGGGATATAAGTGATGTTGAGCTCCAGACCGTCCGCGCCCGCCTCTTGGAGTTTGGTCGCATACTCGATCCATCCGCCTTTTGATACGCCGTTAAGTGAGGCAATAAGTGGAATAGAGAGGCTTTTTTTAAGTGAGCTGATCTCTTCGAGGTAATGCTCTGACTCCAGGTTGCTGAGTTCCATTTCAGGGAAGAATCCAACCGCCTCCGCATAGCTTTCGCTTCCCTTGAAGAGAAAGTGGTCTAGCTCGTGCGCTTCATGGTTGATCTGCTCTTCAAAAATAGAGTGCATGATAATCGCGGCTGCGCCGGCATCTTCAAGCCTTCTGATGGAGTCTGCTGATGCCGTGAGCGGAGATGCGCCGGCAATAATCGGATTTTTAAGGGGGAGTCCCATATAGGTTGTTTCAAGATTCATCTTAGGCTCCTGTGTTTTCTACTGTTTGATTTTGTGAGACGATACCCATTTGAATTGCAGCTTTTGCCGCCTCTTCGCCATAGTAGGTCTCAAGATTTTTATAGCGCGCATACATTGAGGTGGCATGGGTTGCGGCGGTTTCGAGGAACTCTTTGGCTCGACCGGCATTGATTTTTTCTGCCATCTTAAAGCGCGTCTCTTGATACATAAAGTTTTTTACATCAATTTTCGGTTCTTTATAGTCAAGCTGCATTGGGTTTTTGCCCTCTGCGAGAAGTTCTGGATTGTATCTGAAGAGAGGCCAAAGCCCGCAATCGACCGCCAGCTTTTGATGATCCATACCATACTTCAAATCGTACCCATGTGCTACGCAGTGCGAGTAGGCAATGATGATAGAGGGTCCATCATAGCGTTCGGCTTCAATAAAGGCTTTGATGGTTTGTGTGTCGTTGGCGCCCATGGCTATCCGCGCAACATAGACATTCTCATATGCAATAGCCATCAAGGCAAGATCTTTTGGGACTTGCGGTTTTCCGCCGGCAGCAAATTTGGCTATAGCGCCGGTGAAAGTCGCTTTGGATTGTTGTCCTCCCGTATTGGAGTAAACCTGAGTGTCCATTACTAAAATATTGACATTTTTACCGCTCGCGAGCGCATGGTCTAGACCGCCATACCCGATATCGTAAGCCCATCCGTCTCCGCCCATCATCCAAATAGATTTTTTCACGAGATAGTCGGCAATTGAAAGGAGTCTTTTGGCTTCGGTATTTTGGAGCGGAGCAAGAGATTCTTTGAGTTGAGCGACCCGTGCCCGCTGTTCAAAGATCCCAGGCTCATCATGCTGATCGGCTGCGAGCAGCTCCTCGACAAGTGATGCTCCGATCTCCTCTTTGAGCTGGATGAGCAGCTCTCTGGCGCTTTCGTTGTGTTTGTCAACCGCTAGTCTGAAGCCCAATCCAAATTCGGCATTGTCTTCAAAGAGTGAATTGGACCACGCAGGTCCAAAGCCTTCTGAGTTTTTCTTCCATGGTGTTGTCGGTAGATTGCCGCCATAGATCGAGGAGCATCCCGTGGCATTTGCGATGAGCATCCGATCGCCAAAGAGTTGCGAAGCAAGCTTGACATAGGGGGTTTCACCGCATCCCGGGCAGGCGCCGGAAAATTCAAAGAGCGGTTCAAGGAATTGACTCTCTTTGAGTTTGGAGTGGTCGAGTTTGCTGCGGTCATAGTCGGGCAGCTCCATAAAAAAGCTCCAGTTTCTCTCTCCTGATTCCCGTAGAGGCTCTTGCGGTACCATATTGATGGCTTTGAGATTGCTTTGGGATTTATTTTTTGCCGGGCAGACCTCTACGCAGAGCGCACAGCCTGTACAATCCTCTACGGCAACTTGCAGAGTGAATTTTTCATCCGGTTCAAAAGATTTTCCTTTTGCCTCAAAGAAGAGAAAATCTTGCGGTGCATTTTGGAGTGCAGAGTAGTCAATAACTTTTGAGCGGATGGCAGCGTGCGGACAGACGATGACACACTTATTGCACTGGATGCAGACATTTGGATCCCACTCCGGCACTTCGATAGCAATATTTCGCTTTTGAAATTGCGTGGTTCCGGTTGGCCAAGTTCCGTCAAGCGGAATTTCGCTTACTTTAAGCTCGTCACCGTTTCCTTCGATCAGCTTGGCGGTGATATTGGCGACAAATGCATCAAAATCTCCCTTCACTGCAGGGATCATCTCGATAGAGCTGTCAGCATTGGTCGGGACTGTCACTTCAAAAAGATTCTCAAGCGTTCCGTCCACGGCAGCATAGTTCATATCCACAACTGCTTTGCCCTTTTTGCCGTAGGTTTTGTGGATACTCTCTTTGATCTTTTCTATAGCTTCGTTTTGTGGCAGTATCCCGGAAATGGCAAAGAAGCATGTTTGCATTACCGTATTGATGCGACGCCCCATATTGCACTTTTTGGCGACAGAATAGGCATCGATAATATAGAACTTAAGCGATTTTTGGATGATAGCTTCTTGAACTTTTGCCGGGAGTTTGCTCCAGATGATCTCTTTGGAGAATGGCGTGTTGAGAAGAAAAGTAGCCCCGTGCGCGGCGTATCGGAGAATGTCAAGCTTCTCAAGAAAAACGCTCTGGTGGCATGCTACAAAATCGGCATTGCTCACAAGATAGCTCGATCGGATCGGACGCGATCCAAAACGCAAGTGTGATGTGGTAACTGAGCCCGATTTGTTGGAATCATACACATAGTATCCCTGTGCGTAGTGCGGTGTCTCATTTCCGATGATTTTGATAGTGTTTTTATTGGCGCCGACGGTCCCGTCTGAGCCCAAGCCGAAAAAGAGGGCTTGAATCATATCCTCTTCTTCGATGGAGATGGCAGCATCCCACTCCAATGAAGTGTGGGTGACATCATCGTGAATACCGATAGTAAAGTGATTTTTTGGCTTTGCTTTGGAGAGTTCGTCAAAGACTGCTTTGATCATGCCCGGAGTAAACTCTTTGGAGGAGAGTCCATAACGGCCGCCGATGATGCGAGGCATCCCAAAAGGGAGCAACTCGTCATCGTTGAGCTCTTTGAGGGCTGTGACAACATCGAGATAGAGCGGCTCTCCTGTGGCGCCGACCTCTTTGGTGCGATCAAGTACGGCGATAGATTTGACGCTTGTCGGGAGAGCTTGAAGGAGGTGTTTGGATGAAAAAGTACGATAGAGCCGAACTTTAATGATCCCTATTTTTTCGCCTTGCGCGGCATAGTGTTCGACCGTCTCATGGGCAGCTTCGGCTCCGGAACCCATCAGGATAATGACACGCTCGGCATCCGGTGCACCCTCATAATCAAAGAGGCGGTAGCTGCGACCCGTGAGTGAGGCAAATTTCTCCATCTCCTCTTCGACCATTTGCGGGAGCTCATCATAGTATCGATTGACTGTTTCGCGACCTTGGAAATAGACATCGGGGTTTTGTGTCGTTCCTCTAATGTGCGGATTGTCCGGTGTGAGTGCGCGCGAACGGTGCGCAGCGACCAAATCCTCATCGATCATAGCCTTCATGGTCTCAACCGAGATCAGCTCGATTTTGCTCTCTTCGTGGGAGGTGCGAAAACCGTCAAAAAAGTGGAGAAACGGGATGCGGGAACGCAATGAAGCTGCTTGTGAGATAAGGGCAAAATCGTGTGCCTCTTGGACGGAACCTGCCGCTAGAAGCGCAAATCCGGTCTGCCTGACGGACATCACATCACTATGGTCGCCAAAAATAGAGAGCGCCTGTGCGGCAAGCGAGCGGGCGGCGACATGAAACACTGTCGGCGTCATCTCCCCTGCTATTTTGTACATATTGGGGATCATCAAAAGCAGCCCCTGCGAAGCTGTAAAGGTGGTCGTAAGCGCACCGCTTTGGAGAGCGCCATGGACACTTCCGCTTGCGCCGCCCTCGCTTTGCATCTCCATGATATTCGGTATGGATCCAAAGATATTTTTCTCACCCGCAGCCGAATAAGCATCGCTCAACTCTGCCATTGGAGATGATGGGGTGATCGGATAGATCGCGATCACCTCATTTGTTTTGTGGGCAACAAGCGCCACCGCTTCGTTTCCGTCAACCGTAGCAAATATTTGTGACATAAGAGACTCCAAAAGAGAATTTTTTGTTTGACTGCACTGGCAGCGCCATATTAAAGAAAGATAACCTCTCGAGGCATTGTAGCATTTTTAAAAAAATGAGAATGCTATCGTTTTGTTATAAGGTGGTGCAATAATATGACGATTTGCCAAGCAGTATTGAGCCATTGTCATTTGAATCATTTTTTTAGATAAAATGCGATATTCAGGGCTTTAGAGGCAAATCTATGCTACCATACATCCAATGCAATAGTTATAGGCAGGAGCAAAATGTCCGACTCTCTCTTTCTGGCTTCAAGTATGATTTTTGTTTTAGTTGCGGGGTTGCCTCTCGCGTTCCATTTGACGCGCTATTTGGGCGCGAAAAGTGATAATATCCGCAAAAATGAACCCTATGAGGGGGGTGTTCGTGCAACCATAGGGGACTCCTCGCACACTTTCAATGTCAAATTTTTCCTTGTCGGTATCATCTTTTTGATTTTTGATGTAGAGGTGCTCTTTATGCTCCCTTGGGCGCTCAATCTGCGTGAGCTCGGATTTTTTGGGATTGTCGAGATGGCCATTTTTGTGGGTCTTCTGGTGGGCGGACTTATTTATGTATATAGAGCAAGGATTTTGAAATGGATGTGAGTGGGGGGCATCTGCTGGGCGATTCTGTGATCACCACCAAGATAGACGCTGTGATCAACTGGGGCAGAGAGGCGTCGCTTTGGCCTTTTGTCTTTGGGACGGCTTGCTGCGCGATCGAATTTATGGCGACAGCGGCAAGCAGATATGATATCTCCAGATTTGGCGCCGAGGTGCTGCGATTTTCGCCTAGACATGCTGATTTGCTGGTGGTCGCCGGGACGGTAAGCTATAAGCAGGCACCCATTCTCAAGCAGATCTACGATCAAATGCCTGAGCCAAAGTGGGTGATCGCTGTGGGGGCGTGCGCTTCAAGCGGCGGCTTTTATGATAACTACACGACTCTGCAGGGGATCGACGAGATCGTACCCGTGGATATCTATGTCGCCGGTTGCCCTCCTCGCCCTGAGGCGATACTCGACGCGATTATAGGGATCCAAAAACAACTCAAAAAAGAGCCGACACTCCAGCTAAGAAGCAATTTGGAGTTCAAAGGGAAGCTGGATGGATAGGGCAGAGAGTATGGATCGGCTTTTGGAGAGATTCAAGAAGAGTTTTTTGTCTCAAATGATCGGGGGTACTCCTTTGTTGATGGCGCACCCTGATGAGTTGCGCGAAATGATCGTATATCTCAAAGAGAAGATGGGATACCCCCTGCTGCTCGATATTACTGCTATTGACAATCTTTTGTCGGCACATCCTCCGGCATCGAGATTTGAGATAGTGTATCTTTTTAGAGAGAGTGAGTTTGGGTATGTGATAGGGGTAAAATGCCCCGTATCAGACGCGCAAGAGGGGGTAGAGAGTATTATTGATCTCTATGGCGCGGCTGATTGGCTGGAGCGCGAAGTGTGGGATCAGTACGGTATCGCATTTAGGGGGCATCCGATGCTCAAGCGCATACTCAACCATGAAGAGTTTGTGGGACATCCGCTTCGCAAAGATTATGAGATCACAAAAGGGCAGTACTGCACAAAGACTCAAGATTTGCAAGATGAGATGAAACCGCTTCTTGAGGCGCGAGGACTCGATGAGGAGAGAGACCATCTTATGATCCTCAACCTCGGACCGTCGCATCCCGCAAGCCACGGCACCATCCGAACACTTGTGGCGCTTGACGGAGAGAAGATAGTCGCCGGAGCAGGCGAGATAGGATACTTGCACCGCGGGTTTGAGAAGAGCTGCGAAAATCATACCTACAACCAAATCATCCCCTATACTGACAGACTCAACTACTGCTCGGCACTCATGAACAATATCGCTTTTGCCAAAACGGTCGAAGAGATGATCGGCATTGAGCTACCCGAGAGAGGAGTTTATATCCGTGTGCTTTTGGCGGAACTCTCAAGGGTGATCGATCATTTAGTTTGTCTGGCAGCGGGATTGCTCGACATGGGCGGACAGACCAACTACTGGTATCTTTTCAATCCCCGTAATGATGCGTATGATTTTCTCAGTAAGCTTACCGGCGCGCGTCTCACCAATAGCTATATGCGTATCGGCGGCATGGCATATGATCTTTATGAGGGGTGGGAGAGCGATCTGGACGCTGTCCTAGGGAAGGTGGACAAAGGTGTGGCGGAATCGCTTCAAATGATAGAGCACAATAGAATTTTCCAAGATCGCTTGCTCGGGGTATCTCCCGTAAGTGCGCAAAAGGCGATCGATTTCGGCTTCACCGGTCCAAACTTGCGGGCAAGCGGAGTGCCGTATGATATGCGTTTCGCAGCCCCTTATTACCATTATGATACTTTTGATTTTGATATGGTTGTCGGCTCGGTCGGAGATACCTATGATAGGCTGATGGTGCGCTTTGAGGAGATACTCCAAAGTCTCAAGATCATTCGTCAAGTTATCAAAAGGATGCCGGATGGAGCCGTTTGCGTTGCAGACCATGCTGTTACCCTGCCTCCTAAATCCTCTGTGTACACATCTATCGAGGGGATGATGAACCAATTCAAGCTCATTTATGAGGGGGTGAAAGTGCCCAAAGGTGAGTACTATGGAGCTTTTGAGGCGGCAAACGGCGAGCTTGGATTTTATATCGTGAGTGATGGAAGCGGCACACCCTATAAGGTCAAAGTCAGAGCGCCAAGCTTTGTGCATATGGCGGCATATCCCAAAATCATCGAGGGGTATCAGGTCGGGGATGCTATCTTGACCTTGGGAAGTTTGAATATCATCGCAGGGGAGATGGATCGATGAGTTTTGTATTTAGCGAAGAAAATCTCGCCAAAATAGAGGCGCTAAAACTCCGTTACCCCTCGCCGGCAGCGCTCTCTTTGCCGTGTCTGTGGATGGCGCAATATCAGGATGGGCACATCTCGCTTGAGGCGATCGAGGTGATCGGTGAACTGATAGGCACGCCGCCGATGGAGATTTACCGTGTCGCGACATTTTATACGATGTTTCACCTAGAGCCGATAGGCAAATACCATTTTCAGCTTTGCAAAACACTCTCTTGCGCGCTTTGCGGCAAGGCTGAGGTGCTTGAGCATCTGATACAGCGGCTTGGTATCCGCCCCGGCGAGAGCAGTGATGATGGGAAATTTGCACTGAGCCAAGTGGAATGTCTGGGCTCTTGCGGCACTGCGCCGGTAATGCAGATGAATGATCTCTACTATGAAAATCTCACGCCTGAAAAAATTGACGCGATTTTGGAGAGTTTGGAAGGGGAGCATAGATGAGAGAGTGCCGCATCGTAAGTCAAAAATTTGATATTTATCAAAGCCATAAACTTGATATCGCCAAAGAGCATGGCGCTTATAGCTCCCTCAAAGATGCCTTTGCGCTCTCGCCTCATGAGATAGTGGAGATCATCAAGCTAAGCGGTCTGCGCGGCAAGGGCGGAGGCGGAGCCCCTGCGGGTGCCAAATGGGCTTTGATGCCTCAGGATGGTGCGCAAACCTCCTATCTGGCGGTCAATTGTGATGAGAGTGAGCCGGGTACATTCAAAGACCGTCAAATCATCTCCAAAGACCCCCATCTTCTGCTTGAGGGGATCATCATCACCTGTTACGCGATCAGGTCACATAGCGCTTATATCTACATACGCGGTGAATATTCGCAATTTGCCAAGATATTGCAAGAGGCGATCGATGAAGCCTATGGCGCTGGGATTTTGGGTGCAGATGTGATGGGACTCGGATACGGCGTGGATGTCACCATCCATCGTGGAGCAGGGGCATATATCTGCGGCGAAAAGTCGGCGATGCTGGAGTCCTTGGAGGGGAAGCGGGGGCATCCGCGGCTTAAACCCAAGCGTCCGGAACCGGAGTGGTATTTTGGCAATCCGACGCTTGTCAACAATGTCGAGACGATCACAACCGTGCCTTATATCATCAAACATGGCGCCAATGGGTACCGTGCCTACGGCACGGAACAGAGCCCCGGCACGCTTCTCTTCGCGATAAGCGGACACATTAACAAACCGGGAGTCTATGAGGCAGAGTTCGGCACGCCGATGATGGAGTACATCAACCGCTACGGCGGCGGTATCCGAGGAGGCAAAAAGCTCAAGGCTGTCATCCCCGGCGGCGCCTCCACGGCAGTGCTGACGGCTGCGGAGGCAGAGTGCGCGATCCTGGACTATGAGCATATGCGAACCATCGGCTCTGCACTGGGTACGGGCGGCATGATCGTGATGGATGAGGATACGGATATGGTGGAAGCGCTCAAAAATCTTTTGGAGTTTTATCATCACGAATCGTGCGGACAGTGTACACCTTGTCGCGAAGGAACGGGCTGGAGTGATACGCTGCTTGGCAGAGTCCTCGATGGCAAGGGAAGCAATGAGGATATTGATAAAATTTTAGAGCTAGCCAAAACAATGGATGGACAGACAATCTGCGTTTTTGCTCCGGCGGTCGCTATCGTGATCCGTGCATTTATCGGAAAATTCCGCGATGAGTTTGAAGCGAGGGTAAATCGATGAGCCAGATAGAGATTGTCATTGATGAGAAAAAATATGCAGCCCAAGAGGGCTTGCTGTTGATCGATCTGTTGATCCGAGAGGGTCTAAAGGTTCCCTATTTTTGCTATCACGAAGCGTTGGGCGCGGATGGAAACTGCCGAATGTGCATGGTAGAGATAGAGGGACAAAAACGCCCTCAGATCGCTTGTGACACCAATATCAAAGAGGGGATGATAGTACGCACTAAAGGCCAGATGATCGAGAGTGTACGGCGGCGGATACTAGAGCTTGAGCTCATCAACCATCCTGTCGATTGCGCTATCTGTGACCAGGCAGGAGAGTGCAAGCTTCAAGATTTTTATATGGATTATGGGCTCTATGACTCCAAAATCGATCAAGCAGAAAAGGTGCACCACAAAAAGCATATCGACCTAGGAAGCAATGTGATGCTCGATCAGGAGCGATGTGTACTTTGCGCGAGGTGTACGCGATTTACAAGCGATATCACCAAAACGCATGAGCTTGGTATCGTCGGGAGAGGCGATCATGCCAGAGTGACTACGATGCCGGGCAAAAAGCTCGACAACCCCTACGCGATGAATGTGGTGGATCTCTGTCCCGTCGGGGCTTTGACGAGCAAGGATTTTCGCTTTGCTCAGAGAGTGTGGTTTTTGACCTCGACACCTTCCGTATGCCACGGATGCGCGAAAGGGTGCAATATCTTTATTGACCACAACAAAGAGAAGTATAAAGATGAGAGGATCTACCGTTTTAGACCACGCCCAAACGCAGATGTAAACGGATATTTTATCTGCGATGCAGGGCGTCTCAGCTACAAAGAGCTCCAAGAGAATCGGCAATTAGAGATGCTCATTGATGGCATGGTATCAAAGGAGGATGAAGCGGTTGCCTGCTACCATAAGTTGGTTGCCGATGGGGGCAAGATAGTGATTTTGGCGGATGCCAATCTCTACACGGAAGAGCTTGAGGCGATCCAAAAGTATGCGCATATTTTGGGAGCACAACTCTGCGCCCCTTTGGAGTCATATAGGGATGAGTCATTTGGAGATGATTGGCTCAAGTCATCCCAGCGGGCTGCTAATGCCAAGGGGGTAGAGAAGCTCGGCATCGCGCAGATACTTTCCACGGATCCCGTGGCGCTTCTGATCAACTTCAACCATCCCGATGGATCAAAAATCAAAGCCCAGAAGAGCATTCATCTGCAAACGCATCAAATGGAGGGGAAGGCGGATCTTGTTTTGCCTCTTGCTCCTTTCAGTGAGAGCTCCGGTACGCTTGTCAATGAAGACGGTATCGAGCAATTTTGCCCCAAGGCAATCTGGCGCAATGAGCCTCTAATGAGCGCAATAGAGTGGATTGACCTGCTTCAAGGAGGCGAGAGATGACGACCGGAGCTATAGTGGTGGCGATCATCTCTTTTGTGCTTGGCGCACTTCTGGCGCTCATGATGATCCCCATATTGGTGTGGCTGGAGCGTCGCGGTGCAGGATTGGTTCAAGATCGTCTGGGTCCTAATCGTACAAATATTTTTGGATTTCGACTAGGCGGCGTGGTGCAATCTTTTGCCGATGTCGTCAAGCTGGTGCTCAAGGAGGAGTATTATCCTTCTCATATCTCAAAGCACCGCTGGCTCTTTATGCTTGTGCCGTCGATCACTTTTGTCGCGGCGCTTCTTGCGTTTATGGTTATCCCGTTTGCCGACAATGTGGTGATTGGGGGCGAATCTTTGAGGATACAGCCACTGCCTGTTGATTTTGGTGTGCTTTGGTTTATGGCGATCGGAGCGATCGGGGTGGTTGGTATTATGCTTGGCGGCTGGCTGAGCCACAACAAATACGCTTTGATGGGTTCGACTCGCGCAGGCTCTATGATGATCGGGTATGAGCTGCCGCTGGGGCTTGCGATAGTCTCTTTCATCATCACCTACAATACGATCGATTTCAATGCGATGGTAGCATGGCAGAGCGGTACGGTATTGGGATTTTTGCCGGCTTGGGGGATTTTGGTGCAGCCGCTAGGAGCGATAATATTGATAGTCGCGCTTTTTGCTGAGACCAATCGCAATCCATTTAGCGTCTCTGAGGGGGAGAGTGAGATCGTCGCAGGCTATATGACCGAATATACGGCGATGAAGTTCGCGATCTATTTTATGGGTGAGTATGTAGCGATGAATACCGCAAGCGCCGTGATCATCACTATGGTTTTTGGCGGATATCAGCTTCCTTGGGTGGGTACGGTAGATCTTGTTACGCATTTTAATGCTTTTGCTCTGGCGATAATGGCAGTTTTGCCGATAGGTATCCTCTTTTTTATCCGATGGATGCAAAAAAACAACTCGCTTCGTCCAAGTGTGCGAAGCGACGGAAGCCGTGAATATGAAGCCAAAGTTTTTACCTATGTTTTGATCGCAATGACTCTCATTGTTGAGGCGATTTTGATCTATCTGATTCTCTCTCCTGAGGCTTTTTTGAGCAGAACGATCGCAGTAACTCTCTTGCAGATCGCGATTTTTGTCTTCAAGCTTATGCTTTTTAACCTCTTCTTTATACTGGTGCGCTGGACGCTGCCTCGCTTTCGTTATGATCAGGTGCAGCATCTAGGATGGTACTATCTCTTGCCGCTCTCTTTGTTGAACCTATTTGTAACCGCTATCATTGTTGTGGGAGTTGGATGATGAGCAGAAAGATCAAAGTTGTACCGCGATACGGATCAAACATCAAAGACAAACTCTATCTGCCGGCTATCTATCAGGGGATGAAAGTTACCTTCAAGCACCTCATGGCAAATGTTGCCGATAGCAACGCTATAGAGACACTCGAGTACCCCGAAGAGCAGCCGAGCGATATCACGCAGCGCTACAGAGGGCTGCACCGTCTGACGCACCGAGAGGATGAATCGATAGCGTGTGTCGCCTGTTTTATGTGCGCGACAGCCTGTCCGGCGCGATGTATCTTTATTGAGGCGGTTGAAAGAGAAGACGGGAGAGATGAAAAGATGCCCAAAAGATTTGCGATCGATACGCTTGAGTGTGTTTTTTGCGGCTATTGCGTCGAGGCTTGCCCTTGTGACGCGATCCGCATGGATACGGGGATTTTCAGTCTCATAGGGAGCAGTCGCGAAGATTTTGTTTTGGAAAAAGAGCAATTGCTTGCCCATAAGGGAGCTTTTGGAGAGGAGAAGAGTTGTGCTCGAAAATAGTATCTTTTTGATTTTGGCGATTTTTCTGATAGGCGGAGGCTTGACGATGGTGTGGAGCAGGGAGACGATTATCAGCGCATTTGGATTCTTCGTCGCGATGCTGGCGATGGCGGGAGTTTTTGCGCTGCTTGGAAACAGTTTTCTTTTCTTGGCGCAGATTATGGTCAGTGTAGGGGCGGTCGTGGTTCTTTCGATGATGGTCATCACTGCTATCAATCTCAAAGAGGAGAATCTCCCTGACGAGCCGAACAAGTTGCGCTGGATCTTTTTTACGGCATTGATCGTTACGCCTTTTTCACTGTTGATGTATCGCACGCTTGTCTCTGTGCATCAAAATTTTGCTCATACAAGCGAGGGGTATGGGAGCTTGAAGGTGCTAGGAGAAGCGCTTTTCAAGGATTGGGTGCTCTCTTTTGAAGTCATCTCCGTACTGCTTCTAGCTGCCATGGTCGGCGCGGTTGTTATCGCGCGAAAGGAGCTCTCAGATGGTGCCTGAACCGTTTTTTGCACTTGCTACCCTTCTTTTTAGTCTGGGGATCATCGGCATTGTTTCGCGAAGAAATCTCTTTGTTGTCTATATGTCGATTGAGTTGATGCTCAGCTCGGTCAATCTTGTCTTGGTTATTTTTTCCCGTCTTCGCGGAGATATGGATGGGTCGGTCATCGCGCTTTTGTTGATCGGAGTGATAGCGGCGGAGGCGGCGCTATTTTTGGCGATCATTATCCATCTTGTGCGCATCAGCCGATCGGTTGATAGTGATGCGTTTGATGAGTTGAAGCAGGCAAAGGAGAGCAGATGAGTCTTTTGAGTCTAATTGTACTGATCCCGTTTTTTTCTTCACTTTTGCTTGCGCTGGTCTATCTCGCAAATCCTCTTCGAGAGCGGTATGCTTTTTATACCGCAGTGGGTGTTTTGGCTCCTGTGATATCGACTATTTTGGCATTTCAAGCTGGATGGGAAATGTTGGGGAATGGGGCTGAATTTGTGATACGCGAGAGGCTTTTTGAGTGGATTGCGCTAGGGGAGTTCAAAATAGCCGTTGCGTTTATGGTCGATCGATTGAGCGCGGTAATGCTCTTTTTCATCACCTTTATCGGGACACTGATCCATATCTATGCCGCAGGGTATATGCGGGGTGATGCAGGATACGGGAAGTTTTTCAGCTTCTTCAATCTCTTTATGGGCAGTATGCTGCTTTTGATTTTGGCGGACAATCCCATCATTATGTTTGTTGGGTGGGA
Source organism: Sulfurovum sp. (assembly GCA_022729615.1). Lineage (GTDB taxonomy): Bacteria > Campylobacterota > Campylobacteria > Campylobacterales > Sulfurovaceae > SZUA-451. Next base: position 4,425 of record DZAQ01000005.1, on the reverse strand, counting down.
GCTTGTGGGACTCTGCTCTTATTTGCTGATCGGCTACTACTATAGCGATCCTGCCAATGTGCGGGCGGCAAATAAGGCATTTATCCTCAACCGTATCGGGGATTTTGGCTTTATTTCAGCGCTCGCACTCCTTTTTGTTGCGCTTGAGGGGAGCGGCTATACATTTACGGCGATTCAGGCAAACCTCTCGATGGTTGATAGTGGACTTTTGCCTTGGATAGGGGCGCTTCTTTTTGTGGGAGCGATGGGCAAATCGGCGCAAATTCCGCTGTATGTATGGCTTCCGGATGCGATGGCCGGTCCGACACCTGTCTCGGCGCTTATCCACGCAGCCACTATGGTGACTGCCGGTGTCTATATGGTGGCGCGATTTTCGTTTTTGTACAATGAGATTCCTCAGATAGGAGAATTTATCGCCTCCATCGGCGCTCTCTCGGCGCTCTTTGCCGCGATCATCGCTATTTTTCAAGAGGATATCAAAAAGATTCTCGCCTACTCTACAATGTCACAGCTTGGATATATGTTCATCGCAGTCGGGCTGGGGGCATACAGCAGCGGTATTTTTCATGTTTTCACGCACGCATTTTTCAAAGCGCTGCTCTTTATGGGTGCCGGAGCAGTGATATTGGCGCTGCATCATGAGCAAAACATCTTCAAGATGGGCGCTCTTTCGGGACGCCTGAAAGTGGTATTTGGCACGATGCTGATCGCGACTTTGGCGATTAGCGGGGTGCCTCCATTTGCAGGGTTTTTTAGCAAGGATGCCATTTTGGCGGCAGCCTTCGCATCAGAACACTATTTTATTTGGGGGGTAGGGACATTGACGGCATTTTTGACAGCGTTTTATATGTTCCGTCTCTTTTTTGTGGTTTTTCTGGGGCCAGCGAGAAAAGAACATTCGATCCGGCCGCTTTCAAAGATGATCACTTACCCATTGGTTGTTTTGGCGATCGGGAGTGCAACCGTAGGACTTTTGGGGCTCGGCGAAGCGTATGGGGGGAGCGATCTTTTTGGCGCTTTTGTAGCGTTGCCGGATCAAAAAATGCATCTTTCGCATCGAAACGAATATTTGCTTGCCGCGCTCAATACCCTTATGGGGTTTTTGGGCATCGGATTGGCATATAGGCTTTTTGGCAAAGAGGCAAAGAGATGGAGCGGCGATGGAGCATGGCAGCGATTGGCTATTAATAAATTTTATGTAGATCAGCTCTATGAGCGGATATTTGTCCGACCGCTTTTCGGCATAAGTCATTTTTTTGAGCGGGTTATCGACAGATTGGTTGTGGATGGGATTATCAACAGTATAGTTTTTGGATATCTCTATACCGGAGGGCTATTTGCGATGCTGCAAAATGGCAAAGTTCGCTATTACGCGCTCTATATCCTCTTTGGCGTTTCGCTTGTTTCGATTTTTATGCTTAGCGCATTAGAGGGGTTATAGTATGGAGGCGATACTCACTTATATTATTTTTTTACCCGTTTTGAGCGCTTTTTTCCTTGGGATTTCAGGAGCATCATTGGGTTGGCTGCGAGTGGGCGCTATCGTTTCGTCTTTGGCTGTTTTGGTTCTGAGCGCGATTGTCTTGAATGGGTTTGATCCCTCAGGCGGGATGCAGTTTGTACGGATAGTGCCGTGGATTCAAAACTATGGGATCAGCTACTATGTCGGTGTTGATGCGCTCTCTTTGGTCTTTTTGCTTCTTATCGTACTTTTGTTGCCGATACTCTATATCTATATCTGGAAGGAGCAGCGAAAGGGGTATTGGTACAATATGATGCTGCTTCAGACCGGAGTTACCGGCGCAGTACTCTCATTGGATGTGATTTTATTTTATCTCTTTTGGGAGACGATGCTCCTGCCGATTTTTATTATGATCGGCCGTTACGGAAGCGGACGGTTTCGCTACAACGCCATGAAGATCGTCTTGATGACCATTTTGGGCTCAATGAGTATGTTTTTTTCGATCCTCTATCTTGGGTATAGCTTTTTTGAGGCTACAGGCTCATGGAGTTTTGCCTACAATGATTTGAGTGGGCTGCAGCTTGGTGAGCAAGCCTCCATTTGGCTTGCGGCAGGGTTTCTTCTAGCTTTTGCGATCAAGATCCCTTTGGTCGGATTTCATACATGGATGGCTCCGGCATATGCCTCTTCACCGACACCTTCAGTAGTTATCCTCTCGTCTATTATGGCAAAACTCGGTATTTATGGGATTTGGCGATTTGGATATGGTCTTTTTGAGGGAACACTTCTGCACTACGCGCCTACGATTATATTCTTTGCGCTGATGGGATTGATTTTTTATGCCATTCATGCGATGCGCGAACAAAATCTACGACGAATGTTTGCCTATTCATCAGGTTCGCACCTCTCTTTGATCGCCTTGGGAGTTGTCTTGGCAAACCATTATGGATGGGGAGGAGCGCTCTATTTTGTCGCTACACACGCACTCTCTTCTGCCGGGATTTTTCTGATGATCGGACTTCTGTATAAGCGCACAAGATCGATAGATATGAGTGGGCTCGGAGGCATTGCCGCCGTCGCGCCAAAATTTGCTTTTTTCTTTGCTTTCTTTTCGTTAAGTATCGCAGCGATACCTGGCACGGGAGGTTTTGTGGCGGAACTTATGATTATTATCGGGGCATTCAAGCACAGTATGTGGATTGGATTTGTGGCGGCGCTTACTATGGTTTCGGCTATACTCTATATTTTCCGAATGCTTCAAGAGGTGATTTTCGGTTCGACTGGAGCCAATATTCAGAATTTTGAAGATTTGAGTGTGCGTGAAATCTTGATGCTGTTGCCGCTCCTGCTCTTATTGCTTGCGACGGGCGTCGCACCTTCGCTCTTTATGCCGCTGATCGAACCGCAGATCAATAGTTCGCTTATCTGGCTGATGCAGATGAGAGGAGGGTTTTGATGATACAAGAGATGATGCAGATAGCTCCTATGGCGATCGTGATGATCGGCGCGTTTGTGCTGATGCTTTTGAGCCATAGCCGTATGGTCGATTTGAGTAAATTGAATCTTGTAGCAGTCTTTTTTTTGGCGCTCTCATTTTTGCTGGAGTTGACTCATTTCGGAAGAGGGGAGATACTTTATAGTTTTCCGGAGATTTTTGGAAAAGTATATATTCTTGATGATTTCGCGACTATTTTTGACTTGATGTTTACGGCGGGAGCGATGATGACGCTTCTGATCAACACAGACTACTTCAAAAGCCGTAACTACTTCAACGGCGAGTATTTTGCCTTGATACTCTTCAGTGTTTTTGGGATGATGACCCTTGTGCATGCCAATGAATTAGTCTCTGCCTTTATAGCCCTGGAGATCGCCTCTTTGAGTATTTATGCGCTGGTGGGCTACCACAAAAGAAACAAGATCAGCTCGGAAGCTATGATGAAATATCTCATTCTCGGCTCTATGTCCGGAGCCTTTTTTATTCTTGGAACAGCATTGATTTATGGGGCTACCGGATCGACCAATTTGGGTGATATTTCGACCTTTGTCGCTGCGCATACACGCGAAGATTTGACTCTGGTCATTGTGGGCGGCACCCTCATTATGATCACAATAATGTTCAAGATAGGAGCCGTTCCTTTCCACTCTTGGGTAGTAGATGTCTATCATGGTGCGCCCTATCCTGTGACAATGTTCATGGCATCGACTTTCAAAATCGCTGTTTTTGCTATCGCTTTGAGAATCTACTTGATCGAATTTATCACTATCGGCAACCTCTGGACACCCCTTCTTCAGATATTGACCATTGCTACGCTTATCGGCGGATCATTGATGGCTATTTCGCAAAACATAATCAAACGCATGCTCGCCGGATCGAGTATAGTGCATAGCGGCTATATGCTGATTGCGTTTAGTTCCATTGGGCTGGGATCAGAGATGGCGGCTCCGGCAATTATGTTTTATCTGATCGCCTACTTTATCAGTGCGGTGGGGGCGTTTGGGATTTTGAGTTTTATATCCTCCCAGAGCAAAAAGCAGATGACTTACGAAGATTTCAAGGGCTTCTCTGAGCGCCGTCCCTATATGGCGTTGATGATGACGATATTTATGTTCTCACTCTCCGGCTTTCCTTCTACGATCGGTTTTTTGGGCAAATTCTATATATTTACTGCCGCGATCGAATCGGGGCAAATACTTCTTGCCGGACTGGGGATACTAACCGCATTTATTTCGGTGTATTACTATTTCAAGCTTGTTGCGATGATGTATTTTTACCCCTCTTTGGATAAGCAAAAAAGTTTTCCTATCAATCTGAGCAGCAGTCTCATAGCCCTTATGGCGCTCTTGGTCATCTGGGGCGGCATCGGAACTACTTTGATACCATTTATCCCCGGAGTTGACGGATTTATTGATATAGCCAAGCAGGCGATCGCTTCACTCTATCTCAAGTAGGAGAAAAGTGATGG
>DZAQ01000199.1 GCA_022729615.1 Sulfurovum sp. | reverse complement strand
TTGGGAGTATTGTTTGGTATAAGAAATAGATGCTGTAGTCGATTCTCCTCCAGAGAAGCCGGAAGAGAAAATGTGAGAGATTAAATCTCTTCAGCCATATCGACTTGATAGAGAATATCATCCATAGGGTGTCTGTACATCGGCATTGCAAGTCTCTTCTCGTCAAGTACATGACCGATAAATCCTATCGTTCTGCCTGCGATGAAGAACGCGTTGAGTGTTCCTGAAGCGATAAACTCATTGATCTCATCTTCACTGTACCCCAATGCTCTCCACATATCAACCATCAAAATCCCGATCGTACCGTCAACATTCAAGATAAGGTTGTCTTTTTTGGATGTAGTTAACTGCTCAACAGTGAGAGCGTAATCCAAAAGCGGTGTTGCCGGGAAATGTTCAGCCGCAAACTTTTTCAAACCAACAACTCTCAAGTCCGGATTTCTTAGAGACTTGATTCTATGTCCGATACCAGGGATTGGGATACCGAGTTTTTTCATATGGTTCAAAAACTCTGCCGGAGTCAAGTTGTTGTCGTTTGCATACTTAAAGTGCTCGGCAGCGCCATCAATCGCGCCGCCAAATCTAGGACCGATCGTCAAAAGACCTGTCACAAGCGACTCTACAACTGACTTGCCCGCTCGCGCGGTTACTTTCGCATTGTGTGCGCCGGAAACTGCCGGACCATGGTCTGCAACCGTCTTGATAACCGTTTCGATAAATTCTGTTGCCCATTTTGGATACTGTTTTTTGAACCAAAGAAGCGAGATAACATCACCGATGCCTTTGCCTGTGTCCGGAGTCGCCACTGAAGAGATCGGGAAGCCTGCATAAGTAGCCTCATCGCCTCTGTCATCACTGATCGTACAGATAAATTCTTTGCTTCTTCGTACACTTGGAACCGTTCTCAGTGCCGGTTCAGCGATCTCACCGATGACGCCTTGGGCTCTTAGCTCTCCATACACTTCAGCGATTTTATTTGGCAATTCGTTGAATGAACTTGGCACATAGAACCCTGCTTCAGCCATAGCTTGGTTTTTATAAACAGCAGTTTCCGCATCAGCATTTGCACTAGCGCCTGCATGACCAAATTGAACACCTGTGCTAAAATGTTTGGCAATAGTTCCAATACACCAAGCAATTATTGGCTTTTTGATAAGACCATTTTTGACAGCTTCAATGACTTTATACTCTTCAGTTCCACCCACTTCGCCCAGAAGAACCATATATTTGACATCTGGATTTTTTTCCATTCTAAGCATATTGTCGATGAATACCGACCCAACAAATCTATCTCCGCCAATAGCAACACCCTCGGCAATACCATCGGCATTGATAGAGATAATATTTGAAAGTTCGTTAAACAATCCGCCTGATCTTGTCACCAATCCGCAGCTTCCGCATCTATGAAGTTTTGATTGGATGATGTTTTCGATTGTTCCGCCGATATTTGCTATTTTAAATCCGCCCGGAGCGATAGCGCCGACCGTTGCCGGTCCGATCACTGTTACATTTTTATCTCTTGCGGCTTGATTCATTTTTCTAGCAAGTCTTTCGGGAATCCCTTCCGCTGTGACCATAACCGAACTAAATCCACCTATCTCCAAAGCCTCCATAGTTACTTCATAAGCTGTTCTAAAAGATGCAAAGTTCAATAAAACATCAGCATTTGGATGCGCTTTTTTGGCATCTGATGTGTTTTTGTAAAGGTT
>DZAQ01000198.1 GCA_022729615.1 Sulfurovum sp. | reverse complement strand
TAATGGAACAAGAAACTGCTATCCATATCAAAAACCTAACAAAAATTTATCCCCTTTACAATAGCCCCCGAGATCGCATCAAAGAGGCGCTCAATCCATTTAAGCACTCTTATCATCATGATTTTTATGCCATGCAAGATGTCAATATCGATATTTACAAGGGTGAAACCGTCGCCATTATCGGCAAAAACGGTGCCGGCAAATCGACTCTGCTCAAGATGATCACAGGAGTTTTGACGCCCTCAGCCGGCACCATCACAGTGGATGGACGCATCGCATCCCTGCTGGAGCTTGGAGCCGGCTTCAACCCTGAAATGACCGGACTCGAAAACATCTACCTCAACGGCACACTGATGGGATTTAGCGATTTGGAAATAGAGAAGAAGCTTGATGCCATCTTGGCATTCGCAGATATAGGCGAATTTATCCATCAGCCGGTCAAAATGTATAGTTCAGGAATGTTTGCGCGCCTTGCCTTTTCGGTCTCTATCAATGTCGAACCTGACATTTTGATCATCGATGAGGCTTTGAGTGTGGGGGATATGGCGTTTCAAATGAAATGTTTCAAGAAATTCCAAGATTTTCAAAAAGAGGGACGCACGATCCTTTTTGTCACACACGCGCTTGAGACGGTCATACGCTATTGCAGCCGCGGGATCGTCATCGATGATGGTCATAAAATTTTTGATGGGACATCCAAAGAGGCTGTCGATGTTTTCAAAAAACTCTTGACAGGCAACTTCTATCAAGCCGAGCAGCCCGAACATAAAATAACAGCGCCTGCTTGTGAGTCAAATGCTCTCATAAAAGACTCTTTTCCAAAACCCGGCGAACTCATCGAATACGGCAACCGCCATGCACTCATATATGACTATGGCTTGATAGATGCGAATGGCAATCCCACATCACTGCTCGAACATAATGCATCATGTACGATCGTGATGAAGGTGCAATTCGATCAACAAATCATTGCTCCGATCTTTGCCTTTAGTATCAAAGACGCCAAGGGACTTGAGATCACCGGCACCAATACAATGATGAAACGCATTGATACCGACTCCTACGGGGAGGGAGATCAAGCCGCCATCCGCTTCAAACAAAAGATCAACCTCCGATCCGGCGGCTACTCCCTCTCCTTTGGGTGTGTCTCCATCGGCAAGGAGGGAATCGAAGTCTATCATAGGCTCTATGACGCGATCCTCTTTGAAGTCATCAGCAGTGAAGAGATGGGCGGCTTTTTTGATCTTGGAAGCGCCATCGAGATCAGCTAGATGAGAGAGCGCCTCTTTTCCGGCCGCAGCATAGAAGAAATTATTTTCTATCTTCTCTTTGGGGCGCTCTTGGTCGGTGTGCTTTTCAGCTCTCCTTTTATGCGCTATCCTTATGATATCTACTATCACTTGATGCACATAGATGCCCTCGGTGGCGCTGGAAATATTCCGGAGGGAAGATTTATTTGGCACTATATTTGGGCGAAGTTTTTTGATCTTCTCCGGGTTGGTCAGAATGAGATTTTCTTCAGGGCGAAGATTATTCATTTTATTCAAACATATATGGCAATTTTTTCAATTTATTATTTTAGCAATGTGGTCATAAGAAATATTTTTAACAGTATAGATAGTTTGGTTTTAAAATACTTATCACTTTGGTCAATTGTCATTTGGCTAACTATTTTTGCAACATTCTCGATGCACTATCATCTTGTATGGAATCTTTGGTACTC
>DZAQ01000197.1 GCA_022729615.1 Sulfurovum sp. | reverse complement strand
GCGATCATGAAATCAGCCGGAGAGGCGGTTTTTGGCAATCTTGATCTGCTTTTTGGGATAGGCATCGCCTATGGTCTTGCCAAAAACAGCGACGGCGCGGCTGCACTCTCGGGTGCCGTGGGTGTCCTGATAGCCAAAGCCGTCTATCACTCTATGGATGCCTCGGTCAATATGGGGGTATTCATCGGGATCATCATGGGCGTTACCGCCGGACTGCTCTACAACCGATTTCACGCGATCAAACTGCCTGAATTTCTAGGATTTTTCTCGGGTAAACGCTTTGTGCCGATCATCACGGCGATCACGGCTGTCGGAGTGGGCGTGCTTGCCGGTGAATTTTGGCACTATGCACAAGAGGCTATCGATAGCTTCTCCAATGCCATCATCGGGCTCGAAGAGATCGGCACCTTCATCTACGGTACGCTCAACCGCCTCTTGATCCCACTTGGGCTGCACCATATACTCAACTCTGTTTTTTGGTTTCAGCTCGGCGAATTCTCCTATATCCAAGAGGGCAAAACACTTATCGCCAACGGAGACCTGCATCGCTTTTTTGCCGGTGACAAAAGTGCCGGCATCTATATGGCGGGTTTCTATCCCGTGATGATGTTCGGACTCCCTGCGCTGGCTCTTGCGCTCTATCTCAATACGCCAAAATCCAATAGAAAAAAGGCCGGCGCCATCCTTGCTGGGGTCGCATTCACATCATTTTTGACCGGCATAACCGAGCCAATGGAGTTTCTCTTTCTCTTTGTCGCACCTATTCTTTTTGTTGTGCATGCGCTCCTTACAGGGCTTTCGTTGGCGCTAGCACATTGGATGGGTATCCACCACGGTTTTGGATTTTCTGCCGGTTTTATCGACTATCTCATCAACTACCGCCTTGCCACACATCCATTATTGCTTTTGCCTTTGGGACTTTTTATCGGATCTCTTTACTTCGCTGTCGGTTATGGAGTGATCAAATTTTTCAAGATCAATCTTTTTGGCGAGAGTATGAGCGAAGAGGAGAAAACAGTCACAACCGAACCGTTGAGCGAAGCAGAGCTCTTCATCCAAGCACTTGGCGGCAAGGAAAATATCATCGATACCGATGCATGCATCACCCGCCTACGGATGACGCTGCGCAGCAATACCTCACTCAATGACGAAGATTTCAAAGCGCTCGGAGCCAACGGCATCATCCGCCCAAGCGACAATACCATACAGATAGTTCTTGGAGCAAAAGCAGAAAAGACAGCTGAAGCGATACGAGCCCACCTTTAGCCACAGAGCGCTATTTGCGCGCCAAAATCCCATCCAATCCCCATCTGCCGCCGCCATGCGTCGCCAGAACAAAGAGCATCAGCAGATAATAGAGCGGGATCTCAAATCCATTATCGCCTGATGAAAAACCGTTGGCAAGATGCACCGTAGCAATAGCGACTACCATCACGGCCATCAGTGGCAAAGAGATGAAGCGCACCCCAAGACCCAGAATAAGCAGCACAACCCCAAGCGCCTCCGTAGATGCTGCCATGTAGGCATTGAGCAGCGGAAACGGCATCCCTAGATCCTCGCCAAACCATTTGGCAACCGCACCGATATCATCCCATTTGCTCATAGCAGGACCGAAAAACCCATACGCCAAAATCAGACGAAGCAGGAGCAATGACGCATCTCTGCCTCTATCCATGATCGACTCTATTTTCTCTTTAAGAACACACATTTTTGACTCCTTTTTGTAATATTA
>DZAQ01000196.1 GCA_022729615.1 Sulfurovum sp. | reverse complement strand
CAAATGATAAACTAACGAATATCACCCAAGAGTCGCTATAATACGCTCAAAAAATCGGCTTACCATCCATGAAACTCAAATCTGTCTTTACCAATAGCTTCGGCATCCTCATCTCCCGTGTATCAGGACTCATCCGTGATGTATTGATGGCATCGGCTTTGGGGGCTTCCATCTGGAGTGATATGTTTTTTGTCGCTTTCAAGCTCCCCAACCTCTTCCGCAGGATTTTTGCGGAGGGGGCTTTCACTCAGGCATTTATGCCCTCGTTTATAGCATCCAGACACAAGGGGGTCTTCGCTACGGCGATTTTTATGCGGTTTATGCTCTTTTTGTTCTTCTTCTCATTGGCGATTTCGATCTTCCCAGAACTCATCACGAAGCTGATGGCGTGGGGATGGAGCAGCGAGCAGATAGATCTCACCGCACCGCTGACGACTATCAACTTTTGGTATCTTGATCTCATCTTTATCGTGACTTTTTTGGGGACACTCCTCCAGTACAAAGAGCATTTTGCGACAACTGCCCTCTCAACCGTATTGCTCAATATAGCAATGATCGCCGCGCTCTATATCTACATCAAAGCAGATCCAAAAACCGTAGCCTATGCGCTTAGCTGGGCTGTGCTTGCAGGAGGTGTATTGCAGATCATCGCCCACCTCATCGCGCTGAAATATTTCAACCTCCATAGGCTTCTTACGGGAGGCTGGAAATATAGAAAAAGCAAAAATATTCATGATGAGAATCAGCAATTCAAAAAACTCTTTATGCCGGGCGTATTGGGTAACTCTACCCCGCAAATCTCCGCATTTGTCGATACGACGCTCGCTACATTTTTGGCGACCGGATCTGTCTCGTACCTCTTTTATGCGAACCGCGTCTTTCAGCTTCCGCTCGCGATCATCGCTATCGCGACGGCAACCGTCCTCTTCCCCTCGGTCTCCAAAGCGCTCAAAAACAATCAGCATGAGGCCGCCCACCAAAGCCTCTCTCAAGCATTTTGGCTCCTTCTTGTTTTGCTTGGGATATCCACACTTGGCGGGATCATACTCGCTGAACCGATCGTGCATCTGCTCTTCGAGCGGGGCAAATTCGCTCTTGCCCAGACACTAGAGACGACGAGAGTGCTTCAAATGTATATGCTGGGTCTTCTCCCTTTTGGTCTTGCCAAACTCTTTTCGCTTTTTTTGTATGCCTCGTACCAGCACCGCAAAGCCGCAAAAATCGCTATCTACTCTCTCATCGCATCGACACTCGCTTCGCTTATTTTGATGTACCCGATGGGTGCGGCGGGTCTCGCGCTGGCAGGGAGTATCGGAGGCTTTGTGCTCTTTTTTTATACGGTACGCGAGGTGGGATTTGATATATTATGGCGCATTTTGCGAACCAAACGATCCCTCTATTTCCTTGCAGCAATGACTGTGACGGGAATAGCTCTTTATTGGATCAACGGTCTGATTATGGGATACATTCGTACACCTCAATAGTGTTTTGTATCCTCGTATTATTCAGATACAATATGCGTTTGATTTACACCACGACAAGGAATGCATTTGAATAGCAGTGTAGTTATCATCACTCTCTCCCTTTTGATCATGCTATCGCCTTTTGTATCGAGGATCACGACAATTCCTGTCGTCGTCGTGGAGATACTGCTGGGAAGTCTTGCTGCATATGCCGGACTTATAGTAGAGAATGAATTCTTTTTTGTTTTGGCAAAAGTAGGGTTTTTGTA
>DZAQ01000195.1 GCA_022729615.1 Sulfurovum sp. | reverse complement strand
CAAAGAGCAAGAACTTGAAGCCGCGGTTACAAAAATATTAGAACTTATCGGAGAAAATCCGCAAAGAGAAGGTCTCCAAAAAACTCCTCATCGTTTCGCAAAGGCACTCCATTTTCTTACCGAAGGCTATCACCAAGACCCCAAAGAGATCCTCAATCAAGCGCTCTTTAGCAGCAGCAATGACGAAATGGTCGTTGTGCGGGATATCGAATTTTATTCTCTCTGTGAGCACCATATGCTGCCCATTATCGGGCGTGCGCATGTCGCCTATATCCCTGATGGCAAAGTGGTGGGTCTTTCCAAAATTCCACGCATTGTCAATCTATTCGCGCGTCGATTGCAGATACAAGAGCAGATGACGGAGCAGATCGCGGATGCCATCAGCGAGACGATCAAGCCGCAAGGTGTCGCGGTAGTGCTCCATGCGCGCCATATGTGTATGGAGATGCGCGGGGTGCAAAAGATCAATTCAACCACTGTAAGTTCAGCGCTCCGAGGGCTCTTCAAGAGCGATCAGCGCACTCGCAATGAGTTTTACAATATCATCACCACCCCTTCGCCTTCTAATTTTTAATTCTTGGCTCAATACTCCAAATGGGGACTCTTTTGGGCTCTTTTGATGATACAAATCAAGCAATATTAATCCTATTAGGAGTATAATTGTCCTAATTTAAAGTCTTTTATCTTGATTTAAGAAATCTTGCAGTAGTATGCAAAAAGTTAATTAAGACAAATTTACTCTGAATTACTATAAATACAGAGTATTAATAAAAAAGGAAAATATATGAAAGTCTATTTGGACAACAATGCTACCACTATTGTCGATCCTCATGTCTTTGAGGAGATGGAGCCATATTTCGTACAAAGATACGGCAATCCAAACTCGCTGCACTATGAGGCAAGCCACACGCACGCTCCGCTCAAAACAGCCATGGAGAAGATATACGCGGGCATCCATGCTCCGCGAGAGGATAGCGTCGTTATCACATCCTGCGCGACCGAGAGCAACAACTGGGTATTCAAAGCTATCTATCTTGAATATATCCTCACGGGAAGAAAAAATCATATCATCGTGAGTGAGGTTGAGCATCCTTCGGTTATTGCCACGGCAAAATATTTGGAGAGCTTGGGCTGCAAAGTCACCTATCTTCCGATCAACCATGACGGAATTATTGAGGCACACACAGTTCGAGATTTTATCACCGACAAAACGGCGCTTGTCTCGATCATGTGGGCAAACAATGAAACCGGTGCCATTTTCCCTGTTGAAGAGATCGGCGCTATCTGTGCTCAAAGAGGTGTACTCTTCCACACAGATGCCGTGCAGGCTATCGGAAAAATCCCCGTGGATGTCCAGAGTTTCAATGTGGACTATCTGACGATGTCAGCACATAAGTTTCATGGTCCCAAAGGCGTGGGCGCACTCTATATGAAAAAGGGCAAAGAGCTTACTCCGCTTTTGCATGGAGGCTCTCAGATGGGCGGCTACCGATCTGGAACGCTCAATGTCCCCGGGATCATAGGAATGGGCAAAGCGATGGAGCAGGCTATCGATGCACTCGATTTTGAGATGACGGAGATCAGAGAGCTTCGTGATAATTTTGAAGATGAATTGCTCAAAATATCCGATACTTTTGTCGTCACACCAAGGGCGAAACGGACACCAAATACTATCTTGATCTCCTTTAGAGGGATAGAGGGCGAAGCGATGCTTTGGGATCTCAACCGTGCAGG
>DZAQ01000069.1 GCA_022729615.1 Sulfurovum sp. | reverse complement strand
TGTATTTCAAGATACATGCCGTACAAGAGTACCTCTTTGTCGCCCCCTTTGGCTTTGCTGATAGCAAGCGAACGATCGAGTATATATTCGTGAATTTCAAGGAGTTTTTGGCTTTTGATGCGTGTCGCGATCTGCTTTCGTCTCGCTTCGACATCTGCCGGAGGCTTGTATCCGAGGATTGCCTTGGAGTCGGGTGAGCCATGGAGTTTGATGTAGGCTTGATAGAGAAAAAGCTCAAGAACAAATTGCTGGGTTGCGCGCAAAAGATCATTCTCCTCTTCGCCAAGATCAAGCAGCATGCCTATCGTTTCGATGACAGGCTTTTTCTCAAAAAGATTGAGCAGAAACTGCTGTGGCTTGAGCGGGGCGGCGGAATAGACCAAACGATCGATCTCCTTGCTTGTGATCTCCCTTTCGAGGATGGCGAGTTTGTCCAGTTCGTTCATGCTGAGTTCGAGATTGTTGTTGAGAAGCTGATAGAGATGCGAGAGCGCAAAGTGGTCAATCTTCATATTGAGCTTTTGTGCTTTTTGCTGCAGCATTGGGATCGCCTCTTTGGGCTGTGAAGGGAAAACCCGTGCCCATTGTGCATCCTTTTTGGGCACAAAGCTGCTTTGAAGCAAAACCGCCTCTTTGGGCTCTCCGCTAAAGGCAAAAATGAGGTAGCTTTCACCTATTTTGTGTGCGATATCTATGAGCGCGTCAAGCTCTTTTTTGGGTAATTTTTTGTCATGTCTGATGATCAAAAGATTGACGCCGCCAAAGAGGGAACTTTGGGAAAGATACTCTTTGGCTGTCGGAAAGTGCCACTCATCAAAATACAGAGCCAACAAATCCTCTTTGGCGTTGAGTTTCTCGATGTAGTGTTTGATATATTGGGTGATCAAATAGTCATTCTCTCCATGCAGCAAGAGAGCCTTGGGCAGTGAGTACGAAAGATATTTGTCGAGTTCATGCTTATACATAGATATTAGATCTCCTGCGCGCTCTCGCGTTTGGAGACCGCTTCTGCCATGATCATCGCCATAGCGATATCGACCTCAGTGATCTTCACGACAATTTTGTCAAAAAGCGTAATATTATCACCCTTGATGAAGGCGACTACCCCTTCGATCTCTCCTTTGAGCTGTACCTTGGCGCTCTCGCCTATCTCGATCACTTCAGCCGGGAACTCTTCGCCGATCTTGGTTTGCGCCCAGCGGGCAAATTTGCGGTCTCTAAAATCCCACTCCGCTTTGGTGCTTTCGCGTTCGAGATCGCTCACCCTCGCGCAGAGAGGCTCGATATTGCGCAGAAGATACTCTGCCTCTTCGCTGTCGTTGCCCAGTTGTGTTTTGATGAGGCGGTGCAAAATGAGATCGCTGTATCTTCGTATCGGCGATGTGAAGTGGCTATAGTGGCTAAAACCCAGCCCAAAGTGCCCGACATTGTGCGCCGCATAGGAGGCGCGCTTGAGAGACTTGATGATCATCGCATCCACTTCGCTCTCAAGATTCAGCTTTTTTGCCTCGCTTTGAATGGCTCGGATGAGCGAAGGGGAGTCTTCGTAGGATTCGACAAAGAGCCCGATCGTCGATAGCTCGCCAAGCAGCGTCTCCATGCTGGAGAGCTCAGGCGGTTCATGGATACGAAAGATGCCGTACTCTTTGGTTGGATCTTGCTGCTTGAACCGTTTGGCGGCGGCTTGGTTGGCGAGGAGCATACACTCTTCTATCAGGGAGTGAGAGGGTGTGCCGGTCTCGATCGTCGTTTGAGTGAGGAGATGGCTGGCGTCGATAGTGAGCCGTACCTCTTCACTGCGGAAATCAAATCCTTTTCTGAGGCGCTGGGCTCTGAGCTTTTCGGTAATCTTTTGGAGCGGAAGCAGATAGCGCAGGATTTGAGCGTCATTCCCTATGGTCTCTTTGCCGTTGTTTTGGATGATTTTATCGACTTCATCATAATTGAAGCGCCGTTTGGAGTGGATAACCGCCTCAAAAAACTCCTCTTTGGTCGGAGTGAGCTTCTCTCTATCGAGGTGGATTTTGGCGACAAACGCAAGCCTATCGACACTTGGCTTGAGCGAGCAGATATTTTCACTCAACTCTCTCGGAAGCATCGGAAAGGCTTTGTGAGGGAGATAGGTAGTAAATCCTCTCTTTTTCGCCTCCAGATCGATGGGGGTGAAATAGGGGACATAGTGGCTCACATCCGCGATAGCTACATAGAGGATGAAGCGCTCCATATCAAAATAGATCGCATCATCGAAGTCTTTGGCAGTGACAGGATCTATCGTGCAAAAATCCAACGCGGTCAAATCCCTGCGATCTGGATGCTCGTCCCTATCGACACTCTGCGGCACACTTTTTGCCTGATCGACACAAGGAGCCATGAAGAGATCGGCACGATCATAGAGTGCCAGCGATATCTTTTCATCCACCTTGGGATCATCGAGATTGCCGAGGACTTCGGTCACTTCGGAGGTCTCATTATTGATCTTGAGAACGGTGCCGATCTTGAATGCCTTCAGATCCATCCCCGGCATTGAGGCTTGTATGGGAAGAGAGGTTCGCAGATCCCGTATCTCGAAATTACCCGACGCATCTCTATAGGTATAGGCGATCGCCGTACTAAAGGCTATTTTGGCGATAAGTACGATTTTGCCGCTCGCGCGGCCTCGGCGGGCTATGATGCGTTTGGCGACCACGACATCTCCGTGCTTGGCTGCGCCGATATCGCCCGGCTCGATCAAGAGATCTTTGTGCTCTTTGTGCTGCGCTTCGACATACCCTCTCCCGTCTTTGCCCAAGAAGAGTTCCCCGATACGGTAGAGAGACCGCAACCGCCAAAGTCCATCTATCTCTTCAAGTGCATCAAGGTTTTGGAGCGCCTGAAAGCTATTGCGATCCTCTGCTTCTATATCGGAGGGCAGGCAGCCGTTGATAAGCTGTATAGCAAAAGGAGACATAGAGTGGTGCCTTTTTGAGGGAGTATTGTAGGGTATTATAGCACACTCCGGGCACAATTTTTGGAGTATGATTTTTGATCTGCTTACAAGTCTCTCTTGAGCGCTTCAAGCCTGTCGATACGGCTCTGCGTGCTTGGGTGCGTGCTAAAGAGTGTTTTGAGCGTATTGTGTACACCTGCAAAGGGATTGACAATAAACATATGTGCCGTTTGAGGGTCAGCATCGTGGATGAGCCCTTGGTGCGCATAATTGTCAAGTTTTGCAAGCCCTCTTTGGAGCCATTCCGGATGTCCTGTAAGTCGTGCCGCCCCCTCATCAGCCATATACTCCCTGCTGCGGCTTACTGTCATCTGGATGAGCGAAGCGGCGAGCGGCATGATGATCATCATCGCTATCATAACGATAGCGTTTGGACGCTCTCTGTCGCCGCCTCCGAAGAGCGTTCCAAAGTTTGCAAGCATCGCTATCGCGCCGGCTATGGATGCGGCAATAGTACCGATGAGCATATCGTAGTGACGGATATGACTCAACTCATGAGCAATAACCCCTTCGACCTCTTCCTCATCTAAAAGATCCAAAAGCCCCTCCGTCACGGCAACCGCTGCGTGGTTGTAGTCTCTCCCGGTGGCGAAAGCATTGGGCACAGGGTCTGGGATGATGTAGATTTGCGGCATTGGCAAATCGGCTCTTTGGGTCAATCTCTCAACGATGGCATAGATCCCGGAGGCAGAATCTCGATCGACAGGAATCGCGTTGTAGTGTTTGAGTATCTGCCGGTCGCTATAAAAGTAAGCATAAAAATTCATACCGCCGGCGATCAAAAAGGCTATAACCATACCTGCCTGACCCCCAAGCATCCCTCCAAACCAAATAAAAATAAGCATCAGTCCTATCATAAGAGCATAGGTTTTGAACTGTTCCATTGTACTCCTCCTTCAAATATTTGAAATAATACACTCATTGTATAAATAGAGGGTAAACATCAACCCTCTTCCGGCCGCAAGAGATAGATAAGCGCTTCACTAAAGGCATGGTTTGCCTCTTGGAGAGAAAGAGCATAAAATGCCCTCCATGCCTGCCCCCGCTCTTCATCATATGTCTCCATGGAGTGATTTGCGCTCCAAGCGATACGAACTGCGTGACCGATCAGGATATCCAAAACAATATCATCATTGACCTTGAGGGTCGGGTTGCCCCTAAAGAGTCTTGTCATGCTTTCAATTGCCTCGATATTGAGCTGCCTATAATCAGGTGCCCCGATATTTTGTAAAAGTGTATCGATGTGCAAGGCAAAATTTCTCTCGCCGGCGGTTGAATCGAGTGTCAGCTCTGCACCGATACGGCTTTGAATATTGTATTTATCCCCTATGACGAGTGCATGGCATCGCTGCAAAAGATACCATATATCTTTGTAGAAACTTGGTGCAAGGATCATCACCATCCCCCTCTCTTGCCGCCATTTTGCCCAATCCTGCGGGGCGGCAAATTGGGTTTGGAGCGATGAAGTTTCGATCGAATGAAGATTTTCGACACCCATGGCTTGGAGATTTTCTTGCTGGGTAAAATTGCTTACCTCTTGATTGAAACTGCTGAGAATGAGTCGGAGGCGATCATAGATTTCGTGAGGCGCCATACACAAAAGCAGCTCATACGCCTCGCCTATGTAGGTATCATTTTGGGAGGCAATTTGGCTGACAAGCAGATGCACGAAATACCATGTGCGAAGTGTGAGCATATTCTCGAAGAGTTCGGGCTCGGTGCGTATCAGGTAGCCGATATAGATGATAAGCTCTTGGGTGAGGACACTTTCGGCAGCATTGTTGCCGCAAAACTCTTTGATAGTTTTCACGATGGAGCTGCTGTTTGCCGGCTTGGAAAATGTGGCCTCTTCGCAATAGGCACGACCTACTGCCAGCCTCTTTTGGCGTACGACAATATCAAGAAGCACATCCTCGAGACGGTAGTCATATTTGCCTGTAATGTCTGCAATGCGGCGCACGATACCCCAGCTATGGCATGTTGCCGCAGACTCATAGAGGAGTGCCGCGATTTTTTCCAGGGAAACTATCTCTTCATCCATCAAAATGGTAAATTCGGCTCCTTTTCGCTGCCATAGCTGGATAAATGCGTGTGCTTGTCTGGAGCGGTCATCCGATGCGTGAAGGAGGTCGATGAGTCTTTCGTCGTCACTATTTTGGAGCTCCTGCAGCTCTTCGAGCGCAAGCGGGCGGAGAGGCTTGTTTTTGGAGGATGCTTTGCACTCCACTTGTCTATGCAAAGAGAGTGATTCATCATAGAGTTTCAATCCGCCAATATCATCGATACGCTCAACGGATGCGCTATTGAGGAGTTGCCGCATTGCTCCGGTCTTGATAATGATGCTGCCGCAAATACCTGTTTGCAGGCTATGCAAAAGCGCGATAAGAGCCTCTTTGTTGTGCGCGAGCAGCATATCTTTGCGTACCAAAAAGGGGACAATCGGCTGCCCCGGCTGATCCCAATGGAGTGCCAGAAATTTCAATGATGATTTGAAGTGTTCCACCAGCAGGGTATTGTCATAGCTTAGGTAGAAATCCAAAGGGTTGAAGTAGTAGGGCAGAAAGAGGATCTCCTCCCCGCTTATGATGTGCAAACGAGAAGTCGTCATCGCCCTTGCGACCAAAAAAGGCCGTCCGCTCAAAGAGAGCTTTTCATTTTTGCCTATCGCTGTATGGATATGGGAGAGTTGTACGGCGTGCATTAGCTTGATGGGGGCGACTTGGGCAAGCGTTTCAGACTCAAATCCAAGATCAAGAAGCTCTTGTTTGAGTGATTCATCTTCGACAAGTACGCAAACGAGAGGGTGTGTCTTGCGTTTGAGCCCGATGCGTTCGTGTCGGCGAAGCGGATCGATATCAGCAGACCGAAGCAGACCGTCTAGGATCATATCGCTGAGCATATAGAGGCTTTGTGCCCAAACAAGAGGGATATTTTCATTGGGAATGCGCTGTTGAGTGCCTGGATTTTTCCGTTCCGCTTCGATCGATTCATGGGGCACGATATAGAGTTCCGGCAGGAGAAGTTCGCCGTTTTGCTCCACAAAAAGCGGTTCAAGCCTGCTTCTCCACTCCTTGATCGCTTCGCTGTCTTCGCGCATCAGCGCATCGAGCAGGAGATAGGTGAAAAAGAGGGGCCACTCTGATTCGATATGCGCAAATGCCCGCAATTCAGAAGGCTCATAATGGAGTCGATGCGGATCTTCGATGCTGCTTTGGTGTCCATCGAGCAAAAAGCGTTTGCAGCCATATCTGCCTGCGAGTTTTTTGATGACCTTCTGGCGAGTTCGCTTGACAAGCTTCTCATCTTCGATCGCATAAGCCGGGTAGCCGATGATGCTCAGGAGCGCGGCATCTGTCTCTTTGGAGTTGGATTCTCTCGGAAGCAAGCCTTGGAGTGTAAATCTCGTACGGGCGATATCGCTGGGAACGACATGGATGACCGCTTCATTGCCGACGACATTTCCGAAAAGATTGAAACCGTTCATGGCTTCAAGCGCCGCCTTTGCCATCCCGACCGAACTGCTGTTGATCTCGGTCGCGCCAAGGTTGGTTTTGTTGCCTCGCTCCCAGATGCCATAATCGGGTGTGCAGTAGGTTCGACTGATGTAGTGGACGAGATTTTGGATGAAATTGACCTCGTCAAGCGTATAGATGAGCCGCAAACCGGAAGCGGTCATTTGGGCTGTCATCAAGAGGAATAGTGATGTCGCGTCAAGCTGTAGATGCCCCCATTCACTGTCCCCGACTACTGCCAAACCGCTTTTTGTGCTGTATTTGGCATGGAGTGCATCGATAGGATTCAGACTGTTTTTGAAGCTCTCCACACGGTCGGATTGACGCATCATGGCACCCAGCAGCCCACGCATCAACTTAACGACACTTTGAGAGAGCAGATGAGTTCGATAGTGGCTTGGATCATATTTTTTGTAGGAGATCGCCAGCCCCCATGCCGCTAAGATACTATAGACATTATCACGCACCCATGCGTCTGTATAGTCTCCATGGGCATTGATAGCGGTACTGGCAGGCAAAAGTCCCGTGATGGGATCTTGCCTTGAGAGGATGATACTCTCTACTGTATGAAAATGCTTTTCAAGGAGTGTATCAAATTGATTTGTTGTATTTGGCACCATCTATAAGACTCTTCAGTTTCAATATTTTTTAAGCATCATACCATAAGAGTACTTCCAAGAAGTAGATTATCGTGCTGCATTCATAAGTGATACTAATAGAATTAAATTATATTTATACTAATTGATATTTAAGAATATTTTGATATACTCAAATTTGAAAAATAAAATCAAGAAGGAAAAAAAATGAATTTTAAAAGTATTGTTACGAGTGCATCGCTTGTTTCCGTGTTGTTGCTCTCAGGATGCGGCG
>DZAQ01000194.1 GCA_022729615.1 Sulfurovum sp. | reverse complement strand
TGATTTTGAGGCGCTTGACGCTGTTATATTGGGAGTCAGTCCGGATAGCCCGAAAAAACATAGAGATTTTATCGCCAAAAAAGAGCTTCTTATTACACTTTTGGCGGACGAGGAGAAGGAGCTTTGCCGGGCTTTTGGTGTCTGGCAGCTCAAGAAGTTCATGGGCAAAGAGTATATGGGAGTTGTCAGAAGTACATTTCTGATAGACCCTGACGGCAAGATAGCGGCAAAATGGGAGGGTGTCAAAGTCAAAGGACACACCGAAGCAGTCAAAGAGAAGCTCAATGAGCTAAAAAAAATGATACAATAGTACAAACTGAATTCTAGAGTAGGAAAAATCAGATGAGATATAATCATAAATTTACTGAGAGAAGAGAGACGCAAGGGAAATTTAAGCCAAGAATATATCTTTTTTTTGAGTTTCTTATACTTGTGGGTATGGTTGGGCTAGTGGCGCTCTATGTCCGCATGCCAATAGTTGTTTTCGCAGTAGCAGCTGCCGCACTCTTCTATATCATCATGTCAGCAATTCCGAGATACAAAAAGATTCTTGAAAGACAGAAAGATACGCAATATGACTAATTTTTGCGCTTCTTAAGAGATTTTTTATCTTAGAAGATGTAATCTTTTTGTATATAAACTAAAAGGGGTGGATAATGTATAAGAAATTGATTTCTGCTTGTTTTGCGTCTGTGGTCGGCTCTTCTTTCTTGACGGCTTCACCAAATCTCAGTATGGCAGATATTTACAAAACGAGATGTGCCAATTGTCACGGAGATGAAGCTAACGGTGTCTCGAAAATAAAAGCGAAAGAGCTAGGTAGTCTCAAAGATGCAGCAGGCAAAGGTGTCTCTTTGGACAAGAGTGAAAACTACTTTGGTTCACCGCTCAATACTCTCAGTCAAGAAGAGCTCTTGACGAAGCTGCAAGATTTGAGAAAACACGAAAGTGAAGCCGATGCTCCACACTCTATCATGAGAAAAAATCTTACAGAGATCGAGAAGCGCGATGGTAAAGTTTCAGACCATGATATGGCAGAATATATCTATGAAACTTTTGGAGCGGGTCACAAGTAAGTACCGAAGTTTCCCAAGTTCAATCGTGGAGGGCAGAGTCTTTTGTTTTTGAAGGCTGGATTTGAGGAGAGGGTAGAGCTATGCGCTCTTTTGCGAAATTACTCTTGGCGTTGTCGTCGAAAGCATCCATTTTCATGGTCATCCACCATGCCGCAGGCTTGCATAAAGGCATAAATAGTCGTTGTGCCGATAAATTTGAATCCCATTTTTTTAAGCTCTTTGGTGATGGTGTCGGATATTTTTGAGTGGCAGGCTGCACTCTTGTAGTCGGGTATTTCGTTGACAATAGGCTGAAAGTTGACCTTGCTCCAAAAATAGGCGTCCAATGAACCATACTCGTTTGCAATATCCACAAATCCTTTGGCGTTGGCGATGATCGCTTCGATCTTAGGACGGCTTTTGATGACCAGACCGCTTTGCAGTATCCGATCAACATCCTTGTGCGTGTATGCGGCTACTCTTTTGAGATCAAAGCCTTCAAAAGCCTCTCGATACCCCTCTCGTTTTTTAAGAATGGTAAGCCAGCTGAGCCCAGCTGACTGTGTTTCGAGACTGAAAAGCTCAAATAGCGCTCGGTCATCATGAAGCGGTTCGCCCCACTCAGTGTCATGATAGGCGACATAGAGGGGGTCGTTTAGCTTGACCCAGCCGCATCGGGGCTGATTAGCGGATGGATACATAAATCTCCGTTTTGAGATTTT
>DZAQ01000068.1 GCA_022729615.1 Sulfurovum sp. | reverse complement strand
TTTGACCACTTCTAGCCTTCCATCTTCTTTGAGGATACAAATCGATGGCAATCTCACCCCGTTAAATGTCGTTGCCTTGACCATCGTATAGTGCATCTGATCTTCAAAAATGATGCGATCGCCGACAGCAAGAGGATGATCGAAACTATAATCCCCCATCACATCACCCGCCAAGCAGGTATTTCCCGCCAATCTATAAGTATAGGGCTTGACCCCCGCCTCAGCGGCATCGCGAACCTCTGCACGGTAAGGCATGATGATGGTATCGGGCATATGTGCCTCCGCTGAACTATCGAGAATGGCTATATCGATACCATTGTGTACGATATCAAGCACGGTCGCGACCAATGCGCCCGTTTGCCACCCCACCGCCTCGCCGGGCTCAAGGTAGATCTCGACACCGTAACGCTCTTTAAATCTTTTGATAAGCGAGATGAGCCTCTGCTTGTCATACCCCTCACGAGTGATGTGGTGACCGCCTCCGAAGTTGATCCACTTTAGCCCGTGCAGATATTTGCCGAACTTTGACTCAAACGCATCCAGCACATGCTCCAGCGCTTCAGCACTCTGTTCGCAGAGCGCATGGAAGTGAAATCCATCACACACCTCAAGCGCCTCCGGATCGAAATTGACCAGTGTCGTGCCTAGTCTTGAGTAGAGACCGCAAGGGTTGTAGAGCTCTACCGGCGACTCAGAGTATTCGGGATTGATGCGCAATCCTATCGAGAGGTTTGGATTGATGTTTTTGGCTTTTTGGGCAAACCGCTTGAGCTGCGCAGGAGAATTGAATACAAGGTGGTGAGAGATGGATGCGATCTCTTCTATCTCCTCCTCTTTGAAAGCGGGCGAGTAGGTGTGCACCTCTTTGCCAAATCTCTGCGCTGCCAGCTTCGCCTCATACAAACCGCTTGCGCAGCAGCCATGAAGATGTTCGCGTATCATCGGGAAACTCGCCCAAAGCGAATAGCCCTTGAGCGCAAGAAGTATTTTTGCTCCGCTCGCCTGCTGTATCTCATCAAAAACAGAAAGATTACAGCGAAGCAGCCGCTCTTCCAGTACCCATGCTGGCGATGGAAGTTGATCGATAATGGTTTCGAGTTGTGATTCTTTTTTCATGGCGCAAGTATAACTTATTCTCTTTTATATATTCTTTGATGGACAAAATTAATTTATATCAATAAATCTTGATATAGTAATATATTTTTGGTATAATGGCAATCGGATGTCATCATTTTGCAACCAAAATGGAGTAGCATTATGGAAAGCATGATTTGACTACTCAACTATCAAGCGCAACAGAAAGGATTGGGAATGAAAAAAAAGGTTTTGTTTGTTTGTATTCACAACAGCGCTCGCAGCCAAATGGCGGAAGAGCTGCTCAGGAAGTACGGCGGGGAGAGATTTGATGTGCTAAGCGCCGGACTAGAGCCATCGAAAGAGATCAATCCTCTCGTCGTTGAAGTACTCCGCGAAGAGGGGATCGACATAAGCGGCAAAGAGACAAATTCTGTTTTTGAATTTTTCAAACAAGGCAAACGCTTTAACTATGTTATAACGGTTTGTGACGAATCAAATGCACAAAAATGCCCGCTCTTTCCTTTGATGAAATACAGAATCCATTGGAGCTTTGCGGATCCAAGCAGTTTCGAAGGGACACATGAAGAGAAGATAGAAAAAACCAGAGCCATCAAAGAGCTTGTAAAGAGTGATGTATTGCAATTTATACAACTTGTCGAAGCAGGCGGTCTGCAAGAGAATGTCCCAAGTCACTGGAAGATAGATTAGGAATATTTACCTATGAACACCTCCGGAAAAACCCGACAATAGACTGCCACGGCTTTTTCAAAGCCTCGCAGTGACGGGGTTTTGTCATTGCGAACGAAGTATGGCGATCTAGTTTTTAGATATGCCTCCTCTATGATTTCCCCAAAGTCAAGGTCAGACTCTACTTGATTCTATTTTTTCGACCTCTATCTTGCGCGCCTCATCGATTCGCAGTGCGATATTGGCGCTCCCGATAGCTATCTGCATCGTTTGTCTCGCCACCGAACAAGTCACGACAGCGATCTCCTCCTGTGGCATCAACCCAAACGAAATGAGTCGATCCTTGAGCGTTTTGTTTGCATGAATTGCAATGATTTTACCTCTATCACCTCTATGCAGATCGCTTAAAAACACTTTTCTTCCTCCTTTTGAAAGCTCTCCATTACGCCAAAATATCCTCATAGAGTGCGCAACTATCCAACTTCATCCCCTCATCACTCATCAAGATTCTTGGATCACTCTTTTTGTATGCCTTTTTGAGTCTTTTGAGAAGTTTTTCTTGTTTTTTTGGCTTCACTATTTGATATTTTTTGCAAAAATCTTCGAGCAAGAGCCAATCTCTCTCTTCGCCGTCAACAATCTTGGCATCAATCGCCTGTTGCGCAAAATACTCTTTTGGCTGATCAAGGCGCCCGATTTGAGACAGATACAAAGTGCGCATCTCATGAAAAGCCTCTTTGAGCAGATCGATCTCGCTTTGAAGGGTAGTTGTCATTTGCCTATTGCCCTCTTTGAGATCCTTGATGGCATCTTTGAGTATCGCTATCGTCTCATCTTTTGCCATCAAAAGCGTACTGATATCCTCTTTTGGAGATGAAATTGTATCATTTTTGGTGTCACTCGCCATCTCCTCATTATGAGCAGTTTTGACCTTTGGCTCCTCATCTTCCATGACGATATAAAGTTTTCCATCCACACTCTTGGCTTTGAAGATACCTCTTTTGATTTTTGCGTAGATTGCCTGCCTTGATATTCCCAATTTCTGCGCATAGTCAATAGGCTTTATCAATCTCTCCACGCATATTCCTTGCTTTTGCTTGTCATCATTTTGTCAATCATAACAAAATTTATCTTTACAAGTCATGACAATGCGCGACAAGGTGGATCTCTCGGGCGTCACGAAGGTTTACAAAACTACTTCTCTGTCCCGTCACGCATAGGAACAAAACGACAAGCCTCGATAGCCTCGGTAGTGATCTTGCCGTTGCGCTTATAAAATCGTGTGATGATCTCCATCGGTCCCTGCTGTACAGGCGCCACCAAGATACCGCCATCTGCCAGCTGATCAAAGAGCGCCTGAGGAACCTCCTTGGCGGTTGCGGAGAAGAGTATCCTATCATAAGGGGCGTACTCTTTCCATCCTCTTTGACCATCATCAAAGCGGGTAAAGATATTTTTAATTTCTAGTTCACCAAATCTTGCTCGTGCCTCTTTGAGGAGCGTATCGATACGCTCGATAGTAAATACCCGTCTGCATATCTGACTCAGTATCGCGGCTTGATACCCGCTCCCGCACCCAACCTCCAAAACACTATCGACATTTTTCAGCTCCAAATGCTGTGTCATCTTGGCGACAGTGAGAGGAGAGCTGATCCACTGACTTGCAGCGATAGGGAGCGCATCAAGCCTATATGCCAAATGCCTAAATCCATTGGGGACAAATGCTTCACGGTTCACACGCAAAAAGGCTTCACGCACATGCGCATCCAATATAAATACTTTTTCGATCTCTTCGACCATCTTTTGAAGTTTGATGCTTGTCGGCATACTCTCTCTTAGTAGTGTAATTAAGAGGGTGATTTTACCCAAAATACCATTAAGGATACCTCCTCTAAGCAAATGCTACAATGCGGCAAAAAGGAGAACCGATGAAATTAAGCGTTGAAAATCCCCAAATCAGAGGGATCATACACAATATCGCCGAGGATTTTCGCTTCTCAGGCGAACACGAAAAATATGCGCAACTCTTTTATGCTGCTGATGCGGAGGGGGTGCTGGATCAAAAAATGATCGAGGATATGACAGAATATATCAAAACAGCCGAAGAGGAGCTCAAAAAAGATATTGCATGGAGATCAAGATTCCTCAATGAAAATCCGCAAATCGAAGAGAAGAGAATGATCGCTACAATGCAGACTATCGAGAAAGAATATGAGGCTCTCTTGGCGTTTTTGACACTAGGCTCACCTAATCCATAACGATATACCGGCGCGCCTTTGTTATCTCCCGCCCTCTTATCACTCCTTCGATCGCTTCAGCCTTATCATCCATGATCACATCGCCATCCGGGGCGATAAGCGCCGATGATCGTGCCATATCCTCATCGGCGCTATTGGCGACAACCACATAGCACTGATTCATGATGGCAAGCGCTCTTGAGAGAACCTCCAGATGGCTTTTGCGAGGAAGCCCCCAGCGTGCAGGGATGATCACTACATCCGCCCCTTCTATCTGTCGCCATAGCTCTTTGAAGCGCAGCTCAAAACAGATAAGCAGTGCATATTTGAACGACTCAATTTCGAATATCACAACTTCATTTGTGCTGCCGGAGCGAAGATAGCGATCCTCTTCGCCAAGTTTGAAGAGTTTTGCTTTTCTTTGCCGGTGGACAACCTTGTGTTGATGGATGACAACAGCCATATTGACAAACCCTTCAGCCTCCTCCATCAAAAGAGTCAAGACGACGATCTGCTCATCCACGATCCCAACAAGCTGCCGCAGTGCTTCTTTTGAAAATATAGCGGCTTCGCTCACTCTTTCATAGTCATATCCGGTCAAACATACTTCCGGCGCTACTATAAGCTTTTTGTCTTTGTGTTGTTTGATAAAGGAGAGTAGGGCGTCGAGGTTTTTTTGATATGGCTTTGTTGTCGGAAGCTGCAGCGATACAACCCCAAACTGTTTGCTAGAAGTCATCGAGATTCAAACTCCCTTTGGAGTAGTTGGTGACATTCCCTTCGAAAAAGTTTGTCTTTTGGTCATTAAATTTTGAGAAATTATCAACCCATTTGATCGGATGTTCTGCATTGTATATCTTCTCAAGTCCTACAGCGCTGAGCCTTTGGTCCGCAAGATATTGGATATACTGCCCGATAATCTCATCGGTGAGTCCCAAGATTTGCCCCTGCGTGATATATTCTCCCCATTCGGTTTCTAGTTTCACGGCATCACGAAACATTTGATAGACATCATCCAAAAATGACTTGGTGAAGATATCAGGGCGCTCTCGTCTTGTAACATTGATCATATTTTGGAAAAGGAGCAGGTGAGTGACCTCATCTCGTTGAATGAAGCGGATCATTTGCGCAGAACCGAGCATTTTGCCCGACCGTGCCAAGGTGTAAAGGTAAGTAAAACCGCTATAAAAGTATATTCCTTCAAGTATCTGATTGGCGAACATCGCCAAAACGATATTTTCATCGGTTGGGTCAGAGGAGAGGCGCTCATAGATTCTGGCGATAGCATCGTTTTTGGATTTGAGCTTCATATCCCTGCGCCACAACTCATAAATCTCGCTTGAATTTGTAGAGATACTATCGACCATCACCGCATAGCTTTGCGAGTGCAAAGCCTCCTCAAATGCCTGCCTCACCAAAACCAGGTTGATCTCCGGAGAGGTGATATAAGGGTTGAGGTTGTCCATAATATTGTTGGTCTGCAGCGAATCCATAAAAATGAGCTGCGCAAGTACCTTGTCGTATGCTTTTTTCTCAGTCTCAAGCAGATGCTTATAGTCACTGACATCGCGTGTCATATCGACCTCTTTTGGGAACCAAGTATTGTTGAGCATCATCTCCCAGAGATTATATGCCCACTGATATTTGATATCATTGAGCTCGAAAATACCCGTCGGATCGCCTCCAAAAATCTTTCTTTGCTGTGTTTTCTCTTGCGAGTCTGGATTATAAATTTTTTTTCTTTTCACGAATACCCTCTTCTTATTTCTTTAAAAGATTATACATTCTGGTTCTTAATCTCTCGTTTTTTTGATACACTCTCACAAAAGACCCTCAAAAGGACAACGCATGAAACGGCTCGAAGAGGAAAAAGTGGATCAACTGCTCGGCATAATCAAGCTCCATCCGGCAGTTGCGATCATGCATTTTAGCGATGGAAGCCATCTTCTGAGCAAAAAAATCTTTCGACTCTGCCAAAACAATTCGTATGAATATCGTCTCAACTGCACTACCGATATCAGCTATGAAAAGATGGTGCAAAAATATAGTGGGGCAGAGCATATCACCATCAAGCGGCTCGACCTGCAAATGCCAAGATATATGATGCCGCCCAAAGGGTATGATTATGTTTTTGTGACCACGGAAGTGGCTGACGCGGAGAAGTCTTCACTCCTCGCCAAAACCTATCCGCTCATCAAAAATGGCGGGCTCATTATTATTTTTGTACAAAAATCGGACACAATCGGGCACTCTGTCTGGATTGAATATTTGCAGGAGAATTATTATGTCGCCACAAATAGTCTCGATCTGTTTTCACACTACGATCTCATCATCTCCAAAAAGATGCATGGCTGGGGCGGCTAAACACCACAGAGCCAACACCCCCTTAGCAACTTACGCTATACTTTCAAAAAGCTATAAGGAAAAGATATGAAAAAGATTGTACTTTCGACTTTTGCCGCCTTGGGCATCGCAACTGCTCCCATGAATGCCGATGATGTAGGGCTCTACCTAGGGGTTGGGTATGCTTACTCTACTGCCGAATTTGGCATCTCAAACGACTACCTGGATTTTCTAAACTTTGATGTCGCGACAGACAGCTTGCTTCTTCTTGCCGGAGTTGATTTCAATGAATATATTGGTGTTGAGGGGCGCTACTACTGGAATGTTACAGAGTATGTCGCCGAAGATTACAATAGTTTCGGTCTGCTTGACGGATACGAAGCGCAGAGCTTTGCGCTCTATGCCAAGCCGCAATACAATTTCGGTCTCGTCTCGCTCTATGGACTTATCGGGGTGGCGATGAATGAATATACCGCCCTTTTGCAATCAGGCGAAGATACACTTTTCTCTTGGGGCGGGGGTGCGAAATTTCATATTACAGAGAGCTTCAGCGCCTTTATTGACTATACTGATTTGGGTGAGACCGATACATTTTTGACAACCGGTCTTTCTTCGTGGAACTTTGGTATCGCTTTTAAATTCTAAAGCCTTCTAGCTTGGGGCTGCGATCAAAGCAGGTATCCGCGATTCTACTTTGGCAGATACTTCTCAATCTCCTTGCTATCAACAAACTCTATCTGGCTGATCTTGCCGCTGCTAATGCGATAGAGTGTGATTTTATTCTCTTGATAATTGAGTTTCAGTGAAATATTTTGATCTCTGATCAGCAGTATCGAAAAACTCTTTGTCTGCATTTGCGGTTTGACAAAGTAGTTCCAAATGCTTTCCGGCATCATAGAGATATCATTGAGATAGTAAATATCTCGTTTTTTGAGATACTCTGCCTCTTTTGTTTTGAGAAATGCGTTGATATCATAATACTCCGCCCTATCGAATGCGACGATGACTATCGCGCGCTCTAACCGCATTGTGATATTATGTTCATACTGATCACTCAATTGCATCG
>DZAQ01000067.1 GCA_022729615.1 Sulfurovum sp. | reverse complement strand
ATATCGACCATCCCAGCCATATGTATTCCTTTTGCTGATTAAACTACTCTATACCAGTCTCTTTGTAAATATATGTACAGAAAGAAACACCTAATACCATATAATTGCGATGCAATCCATCTATTGTACCACATATTGGAAACCAAATGAAAACTCTCCAAAAATAGTTTCTGTACTTTTGAGGGTTGAAATTGAAAAATTTGCTATAATTGAATTCAAATTTATATACAAAGTAGCAGTATGGGTATTGTGATTTCACTTTTGGTTCTTTCGTTTTTGATATTCTTCCATGAATTGGGGCATTTTACTGCCGCACGGTTTTTTGGGGTACAGGTCGATGTTTTTAGTATCGGGTTTGGCAAAAAATTGTATAGCCGTATGATCGGCAAGACGGAGTGGGCATTCTCGCTGATACCTCTAGGCGGGTATGTCAAGATGAAGGGTCAAGATGATGCCGACCCAACGGCGATGAGCAGTGACGCTGATTCATACAATAGCAAAAAGCCTTGGGAAAGAATCGTGATCCTTCTAGCCGGTCCATTTGCCAACTTTTTGCTGGCATTTTTACTCTATCTGGCAATATCCGCGATCGGGGTTCCGAAGCTGCTGCCAATCGTCGGAACTGTGGGTGAAAATACACCTGCGCTCAGTGCCGGACTTTTGAAGGGAGATAGGCTTCTTGCCGTGGATGGCGCTCCTATCGAGTATTGGGAGGAGATAGGCGAGAGGATCAACGAGAGCTCCAAGAGTATTCTTGCTCTTCTTGTTTTGAGAGATAGTCGGCAAATCACACTCCAAATCACCCCAAAAGTGATCCAGGATAAAAATATCTTTGAAGAGCCCATAGAGCGCAAAATCATCGGCATCACCCCTTTGGGCGAGCAGATAATCGTTACATACGGATTTTTCGATGGGCTCGGATATGCATGGAGTGAGACACAAAAAGCAAGTGTTTTGATCTTCAAGAGCGTGCAGAAGCTGATCACCGGAGCGGTAAGCAGCGACAAAATAGGCGGTGTCATCACTATCGTGGATATCACTTCGCAGGCGAGTTCGGCGGGGATCGTAGCGCTCCTCTTTTTTACTGCGCTCATCTCGGTCAACCTGGGAGTCCTCAATCTTTTGCCGATACCGGCACTTGACGGCGGGCATATCATGTTCAATCTCTATGAGATGATCCGAGGAAGAGCGCCGAGCGAAGCGGTACTCTACAGACTCACTGTCGGCGGATGGGCGATTTTGTTCGGACTCATGTTTTTGGGACTCTATAATGATATCAATAGACTTATGGGCACAGGAGGGTGATGATGGCAGACAAAGAGCAGCTCAGAAGAAATTTGGACGATGTGATATGGCGGATAGAGCAGGCGCGCATCGCTGTAAGTGAGCGCCATATCGTCAAAATAGTCGCTGTCGGCAAATATAGCGACACTCAAAGTATAGAGACGCTCTATACTCTCGGACAGCGAGCCTATGGAGAAAATCAAGTCCAGCAGCTCGAAGAGCGATCCAAAGCGCTTGAGGCGCTCCCGCTTGAGTGGCATTTCATCGGCAGACTCCAAAAAAATAAGATCAATAAACTTATAGAGATCCATCCATTTTTGATGCAGTCAATCGATTCTTTAGAGCTCGCATTGGCTCTCAATGATGCCTTGGAACGCAAAGGAGGCTCTATGAATTGCCTTATGCAGATAAATAGCGCAAGCGAAGAGAGCAAAGCAGGTTTGACCCCCCAAAGCGCATTTGATATTTATCGGGAGATCACTGAGAGATGCCCTCGTATCCATCTCAAGGGGGTGATGAGTATCGGTGCTCATACCGAAGATATGGCTGTGGTTCAAAAAAGTTTTGAGACAACATACAAGATTTTTGAGTCTCTCCAAAAGAGCGGTGCGACTATCTGTTCGATGGGAATGAGCGGGGATTATGAGTTGGCGATCCGATGCGGATCCAATATGGTCAGGATCGGATCAGTGCTCTTCGGGCGATAGAGGCTGCCGCTCTCTTTTCGTGCTCTTCTTTTGCCATAGGTAGTAGCCTGACAAAATGGCTGCAACAAGTGCGATCACACCTACTGTGACCAAGGGAAGATTCTCTTTGATGAGCGCTTCATTGCCGCCGACCCAATACCCCATCAGCGTCAGCACTAGTGACCAAATCCCGGCACCCAAGCAGGTATAAAAACTAAATGTTCCAAAATGCATCCGTGTCAGTCCTGCCGGAAGTGAGATGAGGTGACGGATACCGGGGATAAGCCGTCCGGTAAATGTCGAAATGGCGCCGTGGGTTCTGAAGAACTTGTCGGTCTTGTGGAGCAGCTCTTGACGGACAAAAAAGTATTTTCCGTATCGTTCCAAAAATGGGCGTCCCACCCAGAGTGCAAAGGCATAATTGAGCGATGCTCCAGCCAAACTGCCCAGTGTAGAGGCTAAAATAATCAACAGAAAATTCATCTCTCCCTTATATGCCAGATATCCGGCAGGGATCAGTACCAATTCGCTAGGGATGGGCACAACTGTCGATTCGAGTGCCATCAAAATGAAGATGCCGGTATATCCCCAAGCGCCGACCACCTCTAGTATCCAGTTGATTATTTCATGTAGCATGCAGCTCCTTTGTGTCTCTCTTGAAAAATTAAGAAAAACATAACAATACCAAATTTATGCTTTTAGGCAGAAGCAGAGGGCGCAATGAATTTACTCTTTTAATATCAAATATGCTATATACTTTGAATCAAAATTAGCATTGAGGCTGGTAAGTGTATGGAGTTATACAGATTTTTTATTTTCGGTCGTGTCCAAGGGGTCTTTTATCGTAAATTTGTCTCGTCAGCTGCTATGAAAAGGCAGTTTCGCGGCTATGTCAAAAACCTTGCCGATGGGAGTGTAGAAGTAGTTGTGGAATTGACGGATGAGGATTTGGAAGAGTTTATGAGGATACTGAAAGAGGGCTCTCCGCTCTCAACGGTCGAGAATATCTCCTATGAGGTGATAGCAGATGCCGACTTGGTGTATGACGGTTTTGAGATACGATATTAGGAGTTATCTATGAGCAGCGGATGGGGATGTCAATATTTGACAAAATTTCAAGAAGAGAAAGAGTGGTGCAGGCTCCTGAAACATAAGTGCGATCCGGGGTGCAATGGGTGTGTCCTCTATGGTATGGGCTATTTTTCGCAAGAAAATACTCCATCGAACAAAGCATTTGAAAAACGCCAAGCAAAAAAACGCAGTGATAATCCTTTGGAGGATAGATAGCAATGGTATCTCGAAACTAGTGTAATAGTTTTTTATGGTCGCTATGGTATGATAATTTTGGTTAAAAAGGAGAGTTATGAATGCGCATGAACTTATAAAATTGCTTCAAAAAAAGATGAATCGATCGATCGTCGGTCAAGAGCATATTGTGGAACGATTGATCATCGGAGTGCTCGCCAACGGCAATATCCTCGTGGAGGGGTTGCCCGGACTTGCCAAGACACGAGCGGTCAAATCGATGGCAAAAATAATCGAATCTAAATTCTCTCGTATCCAATTCACACCCGATTTGACTTCGGCAGATGTGACAGGACAAGAGAAGATGTACGAAGAGGGCGGCGTGCATAAGTTCCGATTTGAGCCCGGTCCTATATTTGGAAATATTATATTGGCTGATGAGATCAACCGCGCGCCGGCAAAGGTGCAAGCAGTCATGCTTGAAGCGATGGAGGAGCGGCAGGTGAGCGTATCGGGAACGACTCGCAAACTCCCTGAACTCTTCATCGTAATGGCGACACAAAATCCTATAGAGCAAGAGGGGACATTCCCTCTTCCTGAAGCGCAAAAAGATCGCTTTTTGATGCATGTCAATATCACCTACACCGATATGGAGTCCGAGCTTCGGATGATAAGGCTGGTGCGTGGTGAGAAAAATCAGCAGCAGGCGGTCGATAATGAGCGAATTTCCCAAGAGGCGATATTTGTGGCCCGCAAGGAGGTGGCTTTAGTCAAAACAAGCGAAGCTATCGAAAAGTATATCGTTGAGCTTGTCTATGCGACCCGTTATCCGCTGCGATACAGCAAACAGCTTGAGATTTTCATAGAGGTCGGAGTGAGTCCGCGGGCTACAATCGCGCTCGATCAATGCTCAAGAGCCTATGCCTGGCTTCAGGGAAGGGACTATGTGACGACTAGAGATGTGCGGTCGGTTGTCCATGATGTCTTCCGCCATCGTCTTATCAGAAGTCAAAATGCCAAGATCAATAATGTCGATAATAATAAAATCATAGATCTTATTCTCGCGCAAGTCCCCGAACCAAAAGAGGAGAGTTAAAAATGAGCAATATTATCATCACAGGATGCAGCTCCGGCATCGGCTTGGAGACGGCGCTCTATCTGAGGGATCGACTGGTGAGAGTCTATCCGACCGCTAGAGATCCAAAAGATGTGGAGATGCTGCGCTCTCTTGGATTTGAGCATGCTATGCAGCTGGATGTCACGAAGCCAGAGGAGATCCAAGCGGTTATCGCTGAGGTTTTGAAGCTGGAGGGCAAGATAGATGCGTGGTTCAATAATGCAGGCTACGGGCAGCCCGGAGCTGTCGAGGATCTCTCAACAGATGTACTCAAGGAGCAATTTGAGACTAACCTTTTTGGAGTGCACAACTGTACTAGGGAGATCATCCCCGTGATGCGCCGACAAGGGTATGGCAAGATTATCCAGCACAGTTCGGTGCTTGGACTTGTTTCACTCGTGGGCAGAGGCGCATACAATGCAAGCAAATACGCACTTGAAGGGCTCACAGATACCCTGCGGCTTGAGTTGAAAGGAACGAAAATCTATCCGATCCTTCTCAATACCGGTCCTATCGAGAGTGACTTCCGTAAAAATGCGCTTGAAAAGCTTCGTGCCAACATAGATATCGAACACTCTCATTTTGCTCCTCTCTACAAAGAGAGTCTTGAAGGAAAAGCCAAAAAAGTTCCCTTCAGTAAAAATCCAGACGCAGTGGCAGCCGTGGTACATCTGATCTTACTCTGCGACCACCCAAAACCCAGATACTATATCACGAAAGCTACCTATATATTGGGTACTCTCAAGCGGCTTTTGAGCAGCAGTATGCTGGATATGATACTGAAAAAAATCTAAATCAATAAAGTCTATAGATTTACTTGACATTTAGAGAAGAGTTGGATATGATACACCAAAAAAGGATATCTATGGCGCCATCATGTCCAATATCTCTACAAAGAGTTGATAGTAATTTCGTCCGACTCATCTCTGTCCAGATCGCATCAGTGAGTCTTCTTTTGCTGTTGACACATAATTACTTGCTTGTTTTCCTGCTTTTTATGGATTTTAGTTTGAGACTCTTGAGGGTTCGGGCAATAAGCCCATTCGCGATTGTTGCTCTATTTTTTGTTAAAAAATTGCAACTAACTCCGCGCCCAAGTGATGAAGCGCCCAAGCGATTCGCTCTTTATTTGGGCTGGAGTATGTCACTTTTGATGGTTCTTTTTGTGTTGTTTGGTGTATGGAACGGTGTGCTCTTTTTGGCGTGGATACTCCTTGCATGTTCTATGATGGAGGCGCTTTTTGAGTTTTGTATCGGATGTAAACTCTACTATTTGCTCATACAAATGAGGATAGTGAGATAATGATAGGCATTTCGACAAAAACACTCTATGCCGTCGCTGCCCTCAATGAGCTTGGAACTGCTCCATATCCCAAACTGATGAAGATCAAAGAGATTGCCGAGGGGGCAAAAATATCCCAAAATTTCCTTGAACAGATCCTACTAGAGCTCAAAAAAAGCGGATTGCTCCAAAGTATCAAGGGGGCACAAGGCGGCTATAGGCTAGCCAAACCCCTCTGCGAGATACTCCTCAAAGATGTAATTACTATTTTGGAGCATGAGGCGTTTGAAAATCCATGCAAAAAAGAGTTTGGGGCATTGAAGCTTTTTTGGGAAGAGGTGAATACGGAGGCGCAAAAGTGCTTTAGTATCCCGCTCTCAAGGCTGGAATTATGCCGGCAAAGATCATACCAGACACTCAATTTCACGATATAGGATATGCAATGAACAAATTTGAAGAGTTCAATACACTTTTAGTGCAGCAAGTAGGCGCCAAAACAGGTTCCATCGCTCCATCTATAGTCGCATCAGCTGCTTTTGGCTATCAAGATGCACAGGAGGCGGAGGCGATATTTGCCGGTGAAGCTGCTCTCCCGCTCTATGCCCGCATGGGCAACCCGACCAATGCGAAACTTGAAGCGGTCGCCGCAGCGATGGAGGGCGGTGTCGGCGCGATAGCGACTGCATCGGGGATGGGCGCTTTGGCGATGGTGATGACGGCATTTTTGAAACAGGGTGATGAGGTTTTATGTATAGGCGGGTTTTTTGGCGGTACCTATGCCCTCGTCAACGAAACCATGAAGCGTTTTGGTGTGAAAAGCCACTTTTGCGATGCGGACGATTTTGGCAAGATCGAAGAGATTTTGGCTGAGGGCGTGCAGATGGTACTTTGTGAAAGTGTCGGCAACCCTAACCTCAAGCTGCCAAACCTTGGAAGGATAGGCATTCTTTGCCGTGAGTATCAGACGCTTTTTGTTGTCGATAATACGCTGACACCTCTGATCGTGCGACCATTTGAAGCAGAAGCAGACATCGTGATCTACTCCTCTACCAAGATCATCAGCGGACATAGCGCTGCTCTTGGAGGATTGGCGATCTTTCGCGGGGTCGGGGAGGGCGATGAGAAGCTGAGAGGGCAAAAATATCAACCGCTGCATCCATTTATTGACAAGCTCCAAGAAAAAGCGATGATAGGTATCTGCAAAAAAAGAGCCTTGCGTGATCTTGGAATGACGGCAAACGCCTTTGGGTCATTCTTGACTCTTTTGGGATTTGAGACACTTGCGCTGAGAGTCGAGCGGATCAATAGAAGTGTGGAGCTGTTTGCCGGAGAGCTTTCCGCTCTCCTTCCCGATGGATACACACTTCGCCACCCTTCATTGGCGACGCATGAACACCATTCGCGGTATCAAGAGCTCTATCCTGACGGCTGCGGGTCGATACTCACTCTTGAGGCTCCCGATAAAGAGTCGGCATTTGGGCTTCTGGATCGTCTTAAGTTAGTGACACAAACGGCAAATGTCGGGGACAACCGCACCTTGGCACTCCATATGAGCAGTACTATCTATCGGGATTTTGATGCAAAGACGAGAGAGCTGCTTGGTGTAAGCGATGGATTGATCAGGATATCTATAGGGCTCGAAGATCCCAGAGTGCTTGTTCAGGATTTTGTGCAGGCGGTTTTGTAATTGATCTCTTATGGAATGAATACTTCAATTATGAGGGTTGATTTTGGCGACAAAATCTATATTTAAGGGAACTTCTAAAAACACGGATTGCTTCACTTTGTCCCCACTTTTTGGGAT
>DZAQ01000066.1 GCA_022729615.1 Sulfurovum sp. | reverse complement strand
TTAACCCCTCAAAAAATTTCCGGCAGTGCTCTATGATGGTACGCTGACGCTCTTGTCCTGCAGGTCGGGATCGGCGTATGGCATCAACCTCATCTATCAGTGCTGAAATCTTGGACGGGATTATTTTTTGAATATACTGACGCAATGCCGAACTGACCGCCGGCGCTCGTCCTGCGGTATTGATCCCCACGCACAAGTCGCCTTCGACGATCAGTGCCGGAAAAATAAAGCTGCACAGTTCAGGAGAATCGACACAATTGACCGGAATTTTCATCTCCATACACCGATGATAAATTTTCTTCTGTTCGGCATAATCATCCAGCGCCCCGATCACCAAAAAACGACCATTACAATCATCAAGAGTATAACCCCGCTCCAACAGAGTGATCGGATACTCACCCGCAAGCGTACGAATCTCCGGATGAGTCTCCGGCGCGATTACTACGATATCGGGAGCAAACTTGACAAGCTGTTCGATCTTGCGCAACGCCACCTCTCCTGCACCGATGACGAGACAATCACGCCCCTTAAGATCGACAAACATAGGAAAAAGCGCCATTTTCACTCCTTAATTTCATACTGATCAACATATTTACCCTCTAGTACACAAAACTTATTAATGGGCTTTTGTGGGCTACGCCCCCATATCGAACCGCTCGCCCTCTTTTTGTGTCTTGATGTAAACTCTCCTTGCATGGAGAATCAGATAACTCATTTGACCGAAAGAGAAAATCATCAAAAGTGCCGCAACCAAAGTCAATGGCGCAAACGCTTGAGAGAGCAAGAGACAAACGAGTGTGGCAAGATGTATCCACAGATGCCTTTTGGCAATTTTCGGGTGGATCACCTCATGCATCATCGGCGCGGCAAAATAGCCTTGGCTGTTGAGGTGGAACCATGTCAAAAAAGGCACGATCTTATAAAACATGGCAAAAACGACGCTCAAAGCAAACGCTGCGTAAAAAATCGCGCTTGTACCCACTATCCACTCCGTTGAAACAAATTGACGCGCAACAAGCATCAACATACTCAGCACAAGACTCCCCATTCCTATACGCCAAAACCAGACAGTCGCATCCGTGATCGGCCGCTTGCGCTGTGAGAGCCTTCGAAGCGTTATCAGGGCATACACGATGAGCAGCAATGCCATGAGAGACTCTTTGAGCGGGCGCAGCTGAGGATAGACAAACGCAAGTATCCCAAAAAGCACCAAAAGTCCCAAAATGACGAAAGCAAGAGTGCGGCTCGCCGCTGGAGGATAGGGGGGCGTAACATAAAACATTTCAATAACTTGGAAAGAGATAGAGATGATAAGCACGCCGATCCACCCGAAAAGAGCCAGCGAGTAGTGCGCCTCTTTGGCGGCAAGATAGTGCGAACCATCCAAATATCCCCCCCTTATCAACACAAGATAGAGCGCCAACAAAACTGCGATCGACAAAGCGGCAAGCGCTGCCGTCATCCCCTTGGAGGAGGCGGAGTGATTTGGAAGCTTGATGAGCGCTTGAAGCATAATGCCGGATGCATAGAGTATCGAGAGCCCCAAAAGCAGTGCGGCTACCGCATATATCCAACTCTGAGCGTCGAAATTGAATGCCCACAAAAGCATAAGTGTACCAACAATCATCGGATACTGCACAAAGTTTGCTTTTTGGACCGGTGTACTCAGCACGACTCCTGCTATGACCGGCAGCATCTGAAAAAGCGCTCCAAACATAAAGGAGAGCATCACCCCGAGTGTCAAAATATGCGTGAAGGTTACTGCCGCGACCGATGATGGGTCAAATATCTCCTCTCTGTAAAAAAGCAGCGCTATGCCCGCCATGACCCCAAAAAGCGAACCGGCAAAAAAGAAGCGCAAGACCACAAAAATGGGCGGCGCCTGCTCGAGGGATAGCCCCTGCTGACTAAACATCAAGATACTCGTCTAAGACGATCTGACTGTTTTTGGAGATGAGGATATGCCACTCATTCGTATTTGATTCATGCGTGCGCACGCCAAACCCCTGACTCTTGGCAAGCTCGATGAGCGGGATCGGATTTTTGCGGTGAACCATATAGAGATAGCTCTCCTCATCGAGTGTTCTGAGAATCTCTATCGCTCGCTCCAATGGTTTGGGATGCTCCAAATCTCTGGCATCGAGGAGTATCTTCTTCATAGTACGATTTGCTTCATCGCTTCAAGAGTTTTTTCTTTGAGTTCGGGCGGGATGAGATTCTCACACATAGCATAAAGCATCTGCTCCTCTTTCATATTGTGCTGCTGCAGCAAAATCATCATTGACTCTGATAGCGAAAGGTATGCGTCTTTATCTTGGTCGTCAAGTGCATGAGCCATTTTTCCTATCAGCCCCTTAACCTGCTCATGCTCAAATCGCATCACTCTGGTTGGACCCATCGCATTGCCTGTAATCTCTTCAAAAGTAGGGAAAAGCTCCTCCTCCTCTCTTTTGAAGTGGGTAAGCGTCACATCTGCAAAGGTTTCAAATGCTGCGATTGCGGCTTCCCAATTACTCTTTGCCGCCTCTTCTTCCGAT
Organism: Sulfurovum sp.; assembly: GCA_022729615.1. Taxonomy (GTDB): domain Bacteria; phylum Campylobacterota; class Campylobacteria; order Campylobacterales; family Sulfurovaceae; genus SZUA-451. Next base: position 4,955 of record DZAQ01000066.1, on the reverse strand, counting down.
TTTGCGAAATGGGTATCACACTCTCGATGTTGATTTTTCATATAGCTTGAAATTGTCATGGGATTTTCCTTGAAATACTATTTGATTTTTATCACATTGCTATGGTCATCCATAAGCAATATTTTACTGACTCGTGCTTGCCAAAGCGCCTTAAAAAGCTCTGCCTCCTCTTTGGAAGCAGACGACTGGAGGAGTTTGCCCATCAACGGCTGCATTCTCGGATCACCCGGCACAGACGAGGGATCATAGGAGAGAGTTACGGAGTCACCCGTATCCACCCTTGTGAGTCTCACCTCCCCATCTATATTTGCTCCATAGCTGATGAGATGGTCTCGAGCAAATCTACCGCCTATCCCCTTAAATCCTCCTTCATCGCTCGCACCGAAGACAAAGGCGATGACATTGCCGATAACACCCGTGACACCTTGACTCTTTTGCTCTTTTATCTCTATTTTGACACCGCCTCTTTGGGGCAGAGCATCAGGATAGAGTGCTTTAGCCCCCATATACGCCATCAGATAGGCTCCTGCTACCGTGGGACAGCTGTGCCCTGCAAGTTTGACACAATCAAGATATCCGATCTCCACCTTTCCCTCTTCAAACGCACCCAAAAAGTCGCTTAAAGGGTCGTGGAGATGTATTGGCGGGACATCATCATAAAAAGAACTATACTTCATAAACTCTCTGCTCCTGTGTTTGATTTTGTAGATTATATTTCAAATCAAGTTATAAATCATTGATACAAATCAAAAGTTGCATTTTGTAGAGATTTTGTATAATACTATCCATCACATTAGAGGAGTTTACTATGCATAAATCTATTTTTTCTTTCTGGTTTTTGACAACCTTGCTTATAGGTGACGAGAACCTTGCGATTGCCGGCGCTCCCAAATCGGTTGCGCTCACGATTTACACAAACAATATGGCGATGGTGAGCGAGAAGCGATCTGCCGAGATCGGTCACCCCGGAAATGTCAAGCTCATGTACTCAGGAGTGCCAAGCACCATCGATACCGCCTCTGTGCTCGTGCATTTTGACCAACCCGCGCAGCTCTACTCCCAAAATTACTCCTACGACCTCATCAGCTTCAACTCTCTTTTGAAATACCACTTGGGGCAAAATGTCTTTTATACGCAAAACAAAGAGTCCAATGAGCGCAAAGAGGGGACTCTGCTTTCTGAAAACCCGATACTCATCCAAGAGCAGGATCAAGGAGCGATCTATACGCCCCATCAGCTCTTTTTCCCAAGCATCCCAAAAGAGATGGCGGTCAAACCATCGCTCTTTTGGAATATAAAAACAGATGCGAACCATCTTGATATTTCACTTCAATACCTCACATCTCAGATTGGCTGGAAAAGTGATTATACACTTGATCTGGGCGAAAACGGCAAGCTTGATCTGGGCGCATGGATCACTATAGATAACCGTTCCGGCGCCAGCTTCCAAGATGCCAACATCACTGTTTTGGCAGGAGATGTCCATATGCCTACAAGAGTTGAGCCCAGATCCTATGCCAAAGAGATGCTGGCAGCAGCTCCAAGCGCAGACAATATCACCAACGAACCCTTTTCGGGCTACCATCTCTATGCTATTCCGTTTCTTGAGACCATCAATGACAAAGAGCAAAAACAGATCTCCTTTATCGATAAAAAAGGTATCCCTTTTGACGAATACGCTCTCAATGAACAAAACGACTATTTTTCCAATTTCGGCGAGAGAGAGCTTCAGTTTGACCATATAGTCGCCCTGCAAAACAGTCAAGCAAATCATCTAGGCATACCGCTTCCAAGAGGGACAGTCAGGGCGTACAAAAAAGACAAGCAGCACAGATCACAATTTATCGGCGCTGATTTTATCAATGATATTCCCAAAGAGGAGGAGTTCAAGATAAATATCGGTAAATATTTTGATATAGCCGGCAAAGAGCGGGTAAAAGAATTTCGGGTTACCAAGCAGCAGCAGCACATCGTCTATGAGATCACACTCAATAACCATAGCCAAAAATCTGAAATTATCAAACTCAAAAAGAACACTCCTCCCAACCTAGGCAAGCTTGCCATTAAAGATAGCTGCACCGCCCCTTGCGCCAAGCAGACACTTAACGCCTTCTCGACACTCTATACCCTCACGCTTGCACCCGAGGAGAGTTATACCCTGAGCGTAAGCTACGATATGGAACTCTATTGAGTCTCCTAGGCAAGAAAGCTTTGCGCGAGAAAAAGGAAGATAAAAAACCCGAATATATCGGTAGTAGTAGTCAAAAATACAGAGGAGGCTATAGCCGGATCAACACCCATCTTTGTAAGTCCTAGCGGGATCAGGGTGCCTGCCGTACCGGCCACAAGAAGATTGAACACAAGAGCCGCAGAGACAATGGCGCTGAGTCTCCAATCTCCAAACCAGACAAAAACTACCAAGCTCGCCACAGCCGCAACCGCAAGACCATTGAACGCAACGATCAAAAACTCCCTTTTGAGGATACCGGAAACATCATCGAACTCCACCTCGTCAAGCGCAAGCTTTCGGATCGTCACAGTCAGCGCCTGAATCCCTGCATTTCCGCCAAGCGCGGCGATAACCGGCAAAAGCGCTGCCAAGGCGATATAGGCCGCAATGGTTTCCGAAAACTGATCAACAACAAAAGAGGCACACAATATAGCCCCCAGATTGACTATCAGCCAGGTGAGGCGCTGTTTTGCCGCATCAAAGAGAGTCCCCTCTTCCGCCTCCTGTTTGACCCCTGCAAGTGCAAGCGCGCGCTCTGCTTCCGTCTTGCGGATGATATCATAAATATCGTCATAGACAATTCTTCCGATCAATTTCCCGGCTTTGTTCACGACGGCGACAACATTGAGATCATACTCTTCAAAAAGTCTCACAATCTCCTTGATAGGGGCGCTGGGTCGTACACTAATGGGCGGCTTATACGCTAATTTTTCAAGAATTTCACTCAGCTTGTCCGCATCATCAAACAAGATCAAATCACTAAAGTGGATCGTGCCGATCAATTTGCTTTCATGATCTATGATAAAGAGCTTTATTATCGGCGTACCAGGCTCGTTGGCTCTAAATTGCCGTATCAGCTCTTTGACGGAAGCCACCGTATCATCGTCGTAAGCCGCCAAATACTCATGCTCCATATAGGCGCCCGCCTGATCGGCTGAATACTTGGAGAGCTCCTCGATGCGGCTGCGGTCATTTGGATGGACAAGCATCAATATTTTTTGACCCAGCGCCTCATTCACAGTCGCAATGCGCTGTATCAAATCCGTCGCATCATCACTCTCAAGCGCCTGAACCGCAGCGGCAATTTTGTGCGGTGTTACCCTGCCCAATGCCAATGCAAGCGAGTCTGTCGGGAGCCTCAATAAAACTTCGCCCAGCAAATTTCCTTCAAGCTTGCTTAGACTGGCAAAAAAGAGCCCCACATCATACTTATGAAGCTTTGTAAGCTTATTGGCGACTTTGAGCGGATTGAAAACCTCACCTCCCTCTATCTGCCCGTGGATGACATCAATATGGCTTTGTATTTTTGGCTTCATTGCAATGTACCCGCTTCATTTATTTTGATTATCTTAACACAAAATTATTATATTTCCATCTCATATTGTTACCGATTTGCAATCAACTCACCCTACAATTTCGTATGAAAATAGCACTCTTTACCGACACACTCTGTGATGCCAATGGAGTATCGCGCTTTTTACAAGATATGATACACGAATCACATTTGAAAAACTTTGAACTCAATATTTTTACCTCCACAAGAAAAAAACACTGTTCTCCATCGCCCAATATCTTCAACGCAAAGCCAAGATGGCAAATACCGATGCCATTTTATCCCGAACTCGAACTTGTACTCCCAGACAAAAGCAGATTAGTGGATGCCTGCGAGGCATTTTCCCCCGATATTATCCATGTCTCCACACCCGGACCGGTCGGGGTGATCGGGCGCTCTTACGCGCTCAAACATCATCTTCCTCTTGCAGGAACCTACCATACAGATTTTCCGCAATATATGTATGACAATACCCGGTCAAAACTAGTCAGATCGGCAACTCTTGAGATCATGAAGCGCTTTTATAAACCATTTGATCATCTTCTTACAAGATCTACTCTCTATCGGGATATACTGCATGATCGACTAGGATTCAATATCTCTCAAGTGACCACACTCACAGCGGGGACAAATACGCAGCGCTTTCATCCGAAGTTCGCGCAACACTTCTCTTGGAGCTATTTTGGCATACCGCAGACGGGACTCAAGGTGCTTTATGTCGGACGGTTGAGCAAAGAGAAGCGCTTTGATATGCTTTTGGATATCTGGAAAAGGCTCAAAAAAGAGAGTAGCGAAGAGATATATCTGGTCGTTATCGGGGAAGGGAAACTTGCCGCTGAGGCAACTTCGCTCAGACAAAGCGGTGTTTTCTATCTTGGACACAGAGAAAAAGAGGAGCTTTCGTTTTTATATGCCGCGAGTGATCTTTTCGTCTCTCCGTCAACAAGCGAAACACTGGGTCAAACTATACTAGAAGCGATGGCTTCAGGCACACCCGTAGTAGTATCAGGCACAGGAGGACAGTTGGATTTTGTAGATCAAGAGTGCGGAGCGATCGTCAGATCAGACCAGCCGGAGATATGGGTGCAAACAATCAAAACTCTTTTGCTCGACAACACCCAAAGAGAGGAGGCTTCCAAGTGCGCCCTCCAAAAAGGTCAATCGATGTCGATCGGCAGGAGTTTTGAGCATTTTGTCGAGATACATGCCCCTCTTTTGAAGCATTAACTCAACACTGATCTAGCCGTTAAGACTCCCCCCCCCAAACGCGCGAAGAGTAATTTTTCTGCGATATCCTCAAGCCTTCCGATGATCTTGAGATTTTTTCGGATATATTTCATCAAGGTAATATGCTCATCATCCACCAAACATTCGATCTTCATGTTTTGAAGC
>DZAQ01000065.1:1815-7503 GCA_022729615.1 Sulfurovum sp. | reverse complement strand
TGAATGCTATGATAGGATTCAAAATTATTGATCCTATTTGGGTAAATATATAAAAGGCACCTCTAAAAACTCAATAATAGACTGCCACGGCTTTTTCAAAGCCTCGCAGTGACAGGGATTTGTCATTGCGAGCGAAGCGCGGCAATCTAGTTTTTAGAGGTGCCCTAAAATTATTAAAGCGAAGCAATGCAGAAAGATATTTTTCGAAAACCGGCATACCAAAATATAGTCTCTTCATGTTTGAGGGAGACAATAGAATTTTTACTTGAAAACAATAAAGAGTTTGCCGTAGCTTGCAGTACCGAGTTTATCGAGTTTGATCCTGCTCTCCCAAAGGATATTTATGATCATTTTGGGGAGACTCTCTTGTTTGTGCTTGCAGGATATACATTGAGTTCTGTGCAGATCGAGAAAGATGAGTTGAGTTTTGAGGCAGGCTTTGGAGATGAGAATTTCGGTTCGCTTGTTACGCTTCCATTGCTGGCTATAAAGCAAATTTTTGTAGATGACTATCCTGTCGCCATCAATGTCAGCAGACCGACCAAAATACTCAATACAAGCAGTAGCTCTCCTGAGCCGTTTTTGAGCAATCCCGAGAATAAAAAACTCTTAAAAAAGAGGAAGCCAAGGTAGGCAATTCGCTCTCTATTCGCTAGCAATGCCCCGACATGATATACTCTACGACATTGTCCACATAGGCATTGTGTTTATTCTCTTTGGCATACGCGATATAAAATTTCCGCTTCATCTCATGGCCTCGCAGTCTCGCTTCAAAAAGCTCTCCCTTTTGTACTTCATCTGCAATGGCAAATTTTGAGATGATGGAGACGATGGGCACACCGCTTTTACTATGTGAGCGTTTGATAGTTTGAAGTACGGCTGTTTCATTGCTTACTTCACTGAGTACGGTGAAGTTGGAACATGAAACCCCAAGTTCAGAAAATACCTCAGAAACTATCCGTCTGGTATGGCTCCCCTCTTCGCGGCAAATCCATTCAAATCCATAAAGGTCTTCTGTTTTGAGTATCTTTGGAATGGGTGTATTGCTAAACACAACAAGCTCATCTTCGAGCCATTCTCTGTAGATGATATCATGATCTTGAATAAAAGTTTCCATCAATCCTACATCAATTTTTCGATCTTTGAGCGCCTCAATAATGTCATCGTTATCTTTTACGGAGAGGGTGATATCATTGTTGATGGCTTGACCTAGTGTATTGAGGCATTTCCCCGGAATGATATAGTTTCCGATGGTAAAAGAGGCGCCAAGATGGAATGTCATCTCTTTGTTGATGATCTTTAAAATCTCTTTTTCCGCAGCATGCACCGACTGCTCTAGTTTGATGATAACCTTATAGAGTTCATCCCCTTCGGCTGTCAATTTGAGACCATTCTTTTTTCGTTCTATGATCTTGGTATCGAGATATTTCTCGATAAATTTGATTTGCTGTGTAACGGCAGGCTGCGATATCCCAAGTTTTGCGGAGGCTTTTGAGAAGCTTCGTTCTCTCGCGACCGTCAAAAAAGTTTCCATTTTTGTAAAATCTTTAAGCATAATTTCCTCTTTGATAATTGATGAATTGTGCTTTTTTCTGAAAGCACAATTAATTCTTAAATTATACCAAATTAAACTTAAAGAAAATAAGCAACGCTTATCAAGCAAATTTCCATTTATGATTTTTTTCTTTATAGCAAAAAGAGATTTTTGCGGCATTATCTCTTTTATGTGGTTTGTAATCATAATCAAGCTATAATCTAACTAATTTAGGTATTTAAAAAAGTGAATAAAATGAAATCTATCCTTGATGGGCTCAACGAAAACCAACAAATTGCAGCGCGGCATATCGATGGTCCGCTGCTTATCCTTGCAGGTGCCGGAAGCGGGAAGACCAAGACGCTCACAAGCAGATTGGCATATCTCATCGGTGAAGTCGGAATAGATCCTTCCAATACGCTCACGCTCACCTTTACCAACAAAGCAGCCATGGAGATGCGCGAAAGGGCGTTGGGGATGATAGAGAACAAAAGCGCTTACCCGCCGCTTTTGTGTACTTTCCATAAATTTGGTCTGCTTTTTTTGAAATTTCATATTGAAAAAATGGGTCGTAAAAACAACTTTGTAATTATCGATACTGACGACAAAAAACGACTTCTCAAGGCGATCGCAAAAGAGTTGAAGATCGAATTAAATACCTCGTTTGTCGCGAGTGAAATCTCCAAGTATAAAAACTCTCTATTGACCCCAGCCGAGGCGCTTCAAAGAGCCGAATTTGAAGACTATCACAATATCGCCTTGATATATGAAAGGTATCAGCAAAATATTATTGAAAACAATCTTGTTGATTTTGATGATCTTTTGATGCTGCCCTACCAGATACTCGATGCAAATCCAAAGCTTCGAGAAGAGATAAGCAATCGATATCAGTACATCATGGTAGATGAGTATCAAGATACCAACGAGTTGCAGCTCAAGCTTTTGAAGCATCTCTCATCAGAGCATCTCAATCTCTGCGTGGTCGGTGATGACGATCAGAGTATTTACGGATGGAGGGGTGCAAATATACGAAATATATTGGATTTTGACAAGACATTTGAAGGTGCGCAAACGGTCAAGCTTGAGACCAATTACAGATCCACAGCCCCCATTCTCGAAGCGGCAAATAGGCTCATCGAGCATAACAGCAACCGTTTGGATAAAAAACTTGTCAGCCACAAAGGTGATGGACCGCAGGTGCGGCTCCAGCACTCCTTGGATGAGTCGCTTGAGGCAATTTTCATCGCCAAGGAGATCAAAGAGCTTCTTTCTCAAGGTGTCCGCCCTCGGGAGATCGCCGTTCTCTACCGTATCAACGCGCTTTCCCGCTCTCTCGAAGAGGGATTTACCAAAGAGAGACTGGTATTTAAGCTCATCGGCGGAATGCGGTTTTATGAGCGTTCAGAGATCAAAGATATCATCTCCTATTTTCGGATCCTCTCCAATCCCAATGATGACTTCTCCTTTTTGCGCGTGATCAATCGACCCAAGCGGGGGGTAGGAAAGGCATCGATCGAAAAGATACAAAAGTTAGCCTACGGGGAGCACCTCTCCTTGTATCTCTTTTTGAGCCGGCATACTCAAGCGGAACTCGAAGAGACAGTAGGCAAAAAGGTTTCCGGCGCAATAAAAAAGTTTATTGAAGCGATTGTGATGCTTCAAGCGGCGATGGAGCACTCCTTGGAGACATTTGTTACTCTTTTTGAGGAGACCGTCAGACTCAAAGAGTTTTATGGCAGCACTGTAGATGGTTTTGAGCGTCTTTTGAATATCGATGAGTTTTATGGCTATTTCCGTGACTCGATCGCCAAAAATCCATCACTAAGCCTTGATGAGTTTCTCAATGACATTACTCTGCAAAGCGAGCAGGATCAGCTCGAGGGAGAGAGTATCAGTATCATGAGTATCCACGCCGCAAAAGGGTTGGAGTTCAAACACCTCTATGTGATCGGGATGGAAGAGGAGTTTTTCCCCCTGCTCGGCGAGGGGAGCAATATGGAAGAGGAGCGAAGACTTGGGTATGTCGCGATCACCAGATCCAAAGAGCATCTGACGCTTTGCTATGTCGATAGCCGTTTTTATAAGGGGCATAGAAAAATGATCGATAAAAGCCGCTTTTTGGGGGAGGCAGGTATCATCAAAAGCGCAAGTTTGAAGATCACCAAAAACTCTGAATACAAAAAAGGGGATTTGGTCAGCCATAAGATTTTTGGCATGGGACGAGTGCTGGGCGCCAATAAAGCCGGCAAAGAGTATAAGCTGCTGATCAATTTCGGCGGCAACAAAAAAGAGATTCTTAGCTCCTTTGTCCAGCCAATCGTATGAACCGCCTTTTTGTCGTCAACAAGCCTATTTTTCGTAGTTCCAATGGCTATATGAGGTATATTAAACGCAAGTATAATACAAAAAAAGTGGGCTTTTCCGGCACGCTTGACCCCTTCGCGACAGGCTGCTTGATCGTCGCTACGGGGCAGTACACCAAACTCTTTAGGTATCTCAAAAAAACTCCAAAAACATACAGAGCTACGCTTTGGCTCGGCGCTGCTTCACAAACTCTCGATATCGAAAAGGTTGAGAGCATCAAAGATGTTGCTCCGTTTGAGGATGGAGTTATCAAGGATGTACTCCAAAGCTTTCGCGGCGAGCTCACCTATACACCGCCAAGATACTCTGCCAAAAAAATTGAAGGGTTGCGTGCGTATGAACTCGCCAGAGAAGGCAAGAGTGTTGCGCTTGCATCCATCACCTCTGCGATCTATGATATCTCGCTTATTTGCTACAATCACCCCTTTGTTCATTTCGAAGCAACCGTGAGTGAGGGTACCTACATCAGAAGTCTTGGGGCGTTAATCGCGCAGAAATTGGGAGTTGAGGGGATACTCTCAAGTCTTGAGCGGATACGCGAAGGGGCTTTTTTGTATCAAAATGAAAAGGCGCTTGATCCGCTCGATTTTCTGGCGATCGAACAAAATATTTATAGCGGGGAGAGTCAATGGCTTGAGCAGGGCAAGCCGCTTGATATCGCAACCTTCGAAAATCAAAACGATGGGGCATATCTGGTCGTTACCGAAAACTATTTTGCCATCATCGAGATAGCTGGCGGGATCGTAAGCTACAAGCTCAACCGTCAAGAGAGATTTGAGGAGTCCAAATGAATTCAATCCAAGCCTACGCAAAGGTAAATATTTTTTTGAAGATCACGGGACACAGGGATGGGTATCATACCTTGCTTTCGAGGTTTATGCGCGTGGAGGATCTCTATGATACGATCACATTTGTGCCATGGGAGTGTGATACATTCACCATAGAGGGGTGCGATGGGGTGCCTAGGGAAGAAAATAGCATCTATAAGGCATACAGAGCGCTCAATCTTCACTCCGGAAATCTTGATATTATCGACTTTTTCCTGCACCATAAAGTAGTTGTCGCCAAGCGCATTCCGGCTCAAGCCGGTTTGGGCGGGGGGAGTTCGGATGCCGGAGCCTTTTTGCGATTGGTCAATAGGGTTTGCGATCTCAAATTAGGCGATGGGCAGCTTTCAGACATTGGCGCAACTATAGGCGCTGATGTCCCGTTTTTTGTCCATAACTATCCATCCGCCAATGTAAGCGGTTTTGGTGAGATCGTGGATCCTTTTGAAGAGGCACCATTGCCGCTAGAGCTCTATACGCCGCCTATCGGATGCAATACAGCCGAAGTCTATCGGAGTTTCAAGGAGCACTTTCTCGCAGATATAAAACTGAGCTCTTTTGCAGGCTGGGATCGCATATCATCTAGGGAGATACTGGAGAGGATCGAAAATCCAAAAGAGCTCAATGATCTCTATAGCGCGGCACTTATGAGGTATCCTGAACTTGAGCGGTATGCGAAGCGTGGGTGGTATTTCAGTGGAAGCGGTAGCACTTTTTTTAGGATCAAGGCATAGGGTGAAGAGTGAGATTGCCACGCTTCGCTCGCAATGACAATAAATCGTCACTGCGAGACCTTCAAGTTGTGGCAGTCTTTATCTGTTTTAGATTGCCGCACTTCACTCCCAAAGAGAGAGCTTTTGTCATTGAGCAGTTGTTTATCATTCCTGCAAAGGCAGGAATCCATTATTTACTTCACGAGATCGAAAACTACTCTCGACTCCGTGAAGATATATTTTTTGAGAA
>DZAQ01000065.1:0-1715 GCA_022729615.1 Sulfurovum sp. | reverse complement strand
GGATCGGTGATGCTCATCTCTTTTGCGAATTTCTCGCTGACTAGATTGTAGTATATAGAGTATTTGCCATATTTGGAGCCTTTTGGAATCGCAAATGAGTATGTTTTGCTGCTTTTTGGGGCAACTCTTGTGTCTGAAGCAAGCGCAGTTGCCAGATAAGGTACCGTCTCTTTTCCCTCTTTGTCCTTCCATGTTGATGAGAGTTTTTGCTGCTCTTTGCCCAATACCTTTTCGTTGGTATCCAAAAACTGTACTTCGATGACGATCTCGCGCAATCCATACCCCGTGGGGATACTATGGGGTGAGTTATTTTTGAGCGTGATATCCAGATTGGCGCCATTGTCTGCTGCCAAAACTTCGGTATATCTGCTGAGTATATTGCTGTTGTCAACACTCGTAAAGCGGTGCTTTCTTACCATTCTTTTTTTTGGTTCTTCGCCGCTTGGAGCGTAATTGGAAGCCACCCCCTCATTTTTTTCGCTCATATGGCAATTTTTGCACCCCTGCTCATCCGCTCCCAATTGGCTTGCAACCGAATCATACTCTTTTCCTGTAGCATACACTTCCAATCCATGGCTATTGTTGGCGCTGTAGTGGCATGCGAAGCAGAGATCGGGCTTATCCTCTGCGTAGTGAGACTTTTGGACGGTTTGATGGTAGGGAGATTTCGCATCATCGAAAGGACCGAACATAGTACCTTGAGGTCCGAATTTGACGCTCTTGACACCTTCGGAGCCCTTGTTTTTGTCTAAATGTATCTCTTCTATATTGTGGCAAACGATACAATTGATCCCATTTTTCATATACTCCGTATTGAGCGCATCTTGGAACTCTTTTGCAGTGCTCTTGTTCTCCATCGCCAAAAGAATCTTCTCTTCATCGCTCATTTCTCGTTTGCTTAGTCTGGGGTTATGGCATCCGGCGCATTCGACTTTCAACTCATCGAGGATCAGCGTAGGTTTTTGAGCAACCATATATTCCAATGTCTTTTTGAAGAGATCATTTTTGGAAAAGTGTGAATTTGAGTGCCTTGAGCCTTCCCATGTGCTTGAGATATCATTGTGACAGGCTTCACAATTGTTGTTGGTTTCCCATTTTTTGTTGATCTCTGCTGAAGCAGAAACAAATATCAGAAGAGATAGAAGAAAAAACTTCATTGTTACAACCCCCCAATTTTTTTTAATTTTGATTGATTATAACTTATTAATTCTGAATAGTTACTCTTTTGTAAGTGCGAATCTATTCACTTTGGAGGGCAATTGTGTTATAATCGCACAAAAAAAGACTTATACTAGAATGTTACTCATTGCAAACAATAAAAAAGCCTACCATGATTATGAGATTATTGAAAAGTTTGAGGCTGGTATCGTACTCAAAGGGAGTGAAGTCAAAGCGCTGAGAGCCAAAAGGGCAAATCTCAAAGATGGATATTGCCGTTTTATCAAGGGCGAACTCTTTGTGCTCAATATCCATATTTCACATCTTGAAACCGCCAATCTTCACTATATTCCAGACAGCAGGAGTCCAAGAAAGCTTCTTTTGCACAAAAAAGAGCTCTCCAAACTTTTCGGGAAAGTAGGCAAAGAGGGGCTCACTATCGTGCCTTTGATGCTCTATTTCAATGAGCGGAACCGTGCCAAAGTGAGTATTGGACTTGCCAAAGGGAAGCAGCTCCACGACAAACGGCAGGATTTGAAGAAGAAAACGCTTGATCG